>NZ_JBHYXD010000083.1:0-16950 GCF_042751995.1 Streptomyces sp. NPDC059371
CCCCCGCACCCCTCACCCCAACAGGCCCCCCAACCCCAAAACCCCACAAACCCCCAACCCCCCGGCTACAAACACCCCATGGCGCCCCTCCCCCCCCCCCCCAACCCCGCCGCTGGCCCTTCACCACGGGCCCTTTCATCTATCGGGTCACCCGGCACTCCCCGGGCTCCCTGTGGCGGGAGCCGGGGCAGTCCCCGGAGTCGTACGGACGAGGCGTCCCCACCCCGCGTCCGTACGCGAAGTACCCGAAGTGAGCCTGCGCCGGGTTCGTCAGTGGGCGACGACCGGCACCTTCAGCTCGTCCTCCGCACCCTCGCCCGAGCCGACGACCGCCGAGGCGTCCGGACGGCCGGTGTTGATCAGGGTGAAGGCGAGGCCCGCGGCGACCACGAGGATGCCGACGGCGAACCAGATCGCGTTGCTGTAGCCGTGCACCATGCCCTCCGCCTGGACGAGCTGCTGCTGCGCCTTGGTGCCGGCGCCCGCCATGTGGTCCTTGATGTAGGCGGTGGTCGCGGAGGCCGCGATCGTGTTCAGCAGGGCCGTGCCGATCGCACCGCCGACCTGCTGCGAGGTGTTGACCATCGCGGAGGCGACACCGGCGTCACGCGGCTGGATGCCGTGCGTGGCCAGCGACATGGCCGGCATGAACGCCGTACCCATGCCGAGGCCGAGCAGCAGCATCGCCGGCATCACCAGGGAGACGTACGACGAGCCGATCTCGATCTGCGCCAGGAGCAGCATGCCGAGCGCGGCGACCAGGAAGCCGGGGCCCATCAGCAGCCGCGGCGCGACGCGGGTCATCAGGCGGGCACCGATCTGCGTGGAGCCCGTGATCATGCCCGCGATCATCGGCAGGAAGGCGAAGCCGGTGGAGATCGGCGAGTAGCCCTTCACGATCTGCAGGTAGTAGGTGAGGAAGAGGAACGTGCCGAACATCGCGATGATCGCGAGGCCGAGGGAGAGGTAGACGCCGCCGCGGTTGCGGTCGAGGACGACGCGCAGGGGCAGCAGCGGGGCCTTGACCTTGGACTCGGTGATGACGAACGCGGCCAGCAGCACGGCCGAGGCCACGAACAGGCCGACCGTCAGGGAGTCGCTCCAGCCGTTCGACTCGGCGCGGGTGAACCCGTAGACGAGGGAGACCAGACCGAGGGTGGACAGGACGACGCCCGGGATGTCGAGCGGCGAACGGTTACGGCCGCCCTGCGGCTCACGGATGACGAAGTACGCGCCGGCCGCGGCGACGATCGCGAACGGGATGTTGACGAAGAAGGTCCAGCGCCAGTTCATGTACTCGGTGAGGACACCGCCGAGGATGAAGCCGACGGCGCCACCGCCACCGGCGATCGCGCCGTAGATGCCGAAGGCCTTGGCGCGCTCCTTGGCGTCGGTGAACATCACGGCGAGCAGCGAGAGCGCGGCGGGCGCCAGCAGCGCGCCGAACACACCCTGCAGGGCGCGGGCGCCGAACATCATCGCGCCGCTCTGCGCGGCGCCCCCGAGCGCGGAGGCCGCGGCGAAACCGATCAGGCCCACGACGAAGGCGCGCTTGCGGCCCCACAGGTCGGCGATCCGGCCGCCGAAGAGGAGCAGACCACCGAAGGCGAGGGCATAGGCCGTGACGACCCACTGCCGGTTGCCGTCGGTGATACCCAGGTCCTGCTGGGCCGAGGGCAGGGCGATGTTCACGATCGTGGCGTCGAGCACCACCATCAGCTGTGCGAGCGCGATGAAGACGAGCGCCTTCCAGCGGTTGCTGTGCGCGTCGGACGCTGGATCCGGAACTGCTTTGGACGTGCCTGTTTCAGACATGGGGGTACCCACTCCGGGACTTCGTAGCGAAAAATGCAGTGAAAAGTGAAAGGGGACGGCGCGTCGACGGTGACGGCCGGAAGAGCGGCACCTGCCGCTCGGGCTGTACGGCTGTGCGAGTTATGAGTGACGCATGGTGAGTCGCGCGTCGTGAGGCGCGAACGGTGAACTGTTGGTCACGAGTTGTCGGATGCGAGCAGGGGTCACGGGTTCTGACCGGCGTCCGGTGCCGGACTCATCGGTCGTCGGCCGTCGGCCGACCGGTCACGGCGCCCTACGTGTCGGTCACACTCGTCGCAGTCCCTCCATGGTGGCGGCCACTCCCGGCAGCTCGGAACGGGCCGGGGCCCGCATCCCGTCCAGGAAAAGCTGCAGATGACGGTGTACGAAGCGGTCGATGCCCTGGCAACCGGTGCCCGGCAGCGGCCTGGTGAGCTGGCTGACGGCGATCATCAGATCGCCCACCTCGACGTCGGGTCGGAGCTGTCCGGCCTCACGGGCACGGGACATCAGCCGCTCGATCAGTTCGGTGATCCGGTCGCGCGCGGCGACCAGGTCGGGATGGTTCTGGTCGAAGTTCGCGGAGAGCATCGGGCACAGGGCGCCGATCCGCTCGTCGGCGGCGAAGTGCACGAAGCCGCTCAGCGCCTCGAACGCGTCGCCGTCCACGGCGAGCGTCTCCTCGATCCACTCCGAGGTCCGGTCCATGACCGAGCACACGACCTCGCGGGCGAGGGCGTCGCGGTCGGGGAAGTTGCGGTACACCGTGGCGTTGCCGACACCGGCCCTGCGGGCGATCTCGTCGAACGGCACCTCGGCGCCGAACTCGACGAACATCTCGCGGGCGGCGGCGACGATCCGCTCCCGGTTGCGCAGGGCGTCGGCACGGGGCCGGGCCACTCGGCGCTGCACGGGGGTTGCGGTCTCCACGGCGTACTCCTCGAAGTGTCTCGGAACTTGGATGCGATCCGGGGATTCAGTCCCCGTTTCGCTCGGACGTATGGCTAAACGGGGAAACGATCCCCGGTTATTTCCCGGACCCGGAAGAGATTGATGTGACCTGCGTCACATCCATTCTTCCTCGCTCGTCCTTGCTTCTCGACCTCGCTCGTCCCTGCTCCTCGACCTCGCTCGTCCTTGCTTCTCGACCTCGCTCGTCCCTGCTTCTCGGCCTCGCTCGCCCTGCTCCGCCACCTCGCCCGCCCTCGCCTCCCGACCGCACTCGCCCTTGCTTCTCGACCACGCCCTCCCTCGCTTCTCGACCACGCTCTCCCCTGCTTCCTGACCTTGTTCTCCCCTGCTTCTCGGCCTAGCTCGCCCCTACTTCGTGACCTCGTTCTCCCCTGCTTCTAGGCCTAGCTCGCCCTCGTTTCTCCACCTCTCGTGGATGAACCCGATCGGGCCCATTCAGCGCGCGCCCGGCGCGTCGGCGACTCAGGGTGATCGAAAGGGTGCAGTCGGAGACCGGTGGCTGCCGTGGAGCGAAGGGCCCCCGCATGCAGCCGTCCAGCCGCCGCATACGCCCGCGCCGCGTAGCCGCGCTGGCCACGGTGACCGTGCTGACGCTGGCGGTCAGCACCTCCGCCGGCACCGGGCACCTGACGGCCGGCTCCGCCACGGCGGGCTCCGCGGCGCTGGCCCGCTCCACGGCGCTCGGCCCCTGCATGATCAACGGTCCGTCGGACGTCCAGATGGGGGAAGGGATGCCGACCGCACCCGGTTACGCCCGCTCCACCGGCACCCTGCGGGCTCTGACCCTGATGGTCGACTTCTCCGACGCGCCGGGCAAGGGCAGCGCCCGCGACCGGTACGACGAGTTCTTCCCGAAGACGCAGGAATGGTTCCGCACCGCCTCCTACGGCCGTCTCGACTATCGCCCCGAGGCCCCCGTCAAGCACTGGCTGCGGATGCCCAAGCCCTTCAAGGCGTACGGGATAGAACGCGGCGCCCCCTTCGACCCCGGGTACCGCGAACTGGTCCAGGACATAGTGGCGACGGCCGATCCCGAGGTCGACTTCCGGTCGTACGACATCCTGAACGTGCTGGTCACACCGAACGCCGGGCCCTCCGCGCTGGACACCGTGCTGTCCGTGACCTTCGCCGGCAACACCGAGGCCCCGGTGGCCGACGGCGTCCCGGTCGCCAACGCGTCCTTCGTCTACAGCCGCCAGGACGACGGCTCGGGCTCCTACCCCGACACCGGCTACCGCGTCCTGCCGCACGAGAACGGTCACACCTTCGGCCTGCCCGACCTCTACACCCAGGACGGCGGCGCCGCGGTCGGGCACTGGGACATCATGAGCGAGGACTGGGGGGCCGACAACGACCTGCTCGGCTGGCACAAGTGGAAGCTCGGCTGGCTCGACGCCTCCCAGGTCGACTGCGCGGCGGCCCCCGGCACCAGCGAGTACACCCTCACCCCGCTGGCCCGGAAGGGTGGCGTCAAGCTCGTCGTCATACCCTTCGGCACCCGCAGCGGGTACGTCCTCGAACTGCGCACCCGCGGGGGCAACGACTCCGCCGTCTGCCGTCCGGGAATCCTCATCTACAAGGTCGACGCGGACGTGGACACCGGGAACGGGCCCGTCACGGTGTACGACTCCCACCGCGACAGCGGCGGATGCACCCGCTCGCCCAACGTCCAGGCGGAACTCTCCGACGCGCCCTTCTCCCCCGGTGAGACCTTCAAGGTCCCGCACGCGGGGCTCACCGTCCAGGTCGCGTCGACGGACGCCGCGGGGAGGTATCGGGTGCACGTGACGCGCCGCTGACCGGCGGTCGAGCTGCCCGGCGGCCCCGGCGGCCCGGGCGGGAAGCCCGCGGGAGCTGTACGGAGACCCGAGGGGAGCCGTACGGCGGCTCGCAGGCAAGCCGGGCGGAGAGGTGTGTGGTCGGCGGGCGGAGAGGAGCGTGTTCGGTGGGCGGAGGGGGCGTCTTCCGGGCGGAGAGGGGTGTCTTCCGTGGGTCGGCGTCCGTGCCTGTGCCCATGCCTGCCCGTGCCTGCGCCCGTGCCCGTGCCCGTGCCCATGCCTGCCCGTGCCTGTGCTTGTGTCTGTTGCCCGTGCTCGTGCCTGTGCCCGTGCCGGGAAGCGGCCGACCTGCTTCGACGGGTCGGCAAGCACTACCGTGGCTTTTCTGAGATCCGCCACACGGTGGCTCATCCGAGAACCGCCGCACGGTGACTCCTCTGCGAGCCCCACCGGAGAACCCATGCCATCAAGCTCCATGTCATCGAGCCCCACGCCGCCGCGGCCGCATGCCACTCCTTCTCCCGCCACCCCGTCGCACGTCACGCCGCCGGGCCGGGCATCGGCCGGGACCGACGACGGGTCCGGGGTGTCCGGGTCCGGGGTGTCCGGGTCCGGGGTGTCCGGGTCCGGGGTGTCCGGGTCCGGCTCCGGACCCGCCGCTGTCGGGGCGGAAGCGCCGGAGGAGGCGGTCACGCCGCTCATCCGCGGGATCGCCGTCCTGCGGAGGCTGACCGAGGCGGACGGTTCGGCCAGCCTGAGCGGACTCGAACGGGCCACCGGGCTCGCACGGTCCACCGTCGACCGGATCACGGCGACCCTGGCGCGCATGGGCTACGTACGCCTGGACGGCCGGGACGCCGTACTGGCCCCGCGGCTGACGGAACTCGGCAACGCCTACCTCGCCGCCCTCCGGCTTCCCCGCGTCCTGGACGCGCACGCCGACGCGCTCGCCGACGAACTCGACGAGTCGGTGTCCATCGCCGTCTGCGACCGGGACGGCATCCGCTTCATCCATCAGACGACCCGGCGCCGCGCGATGTCGCTGAGTTTCCGCATCGGCGACCTCCTCCCCGCCGAACGCACCGCTCCGGGACCGCTGTTCGCGTCCGAGTGGAGCGAGGAGGACTGGACGCGCTGGCGGGAGCGCCGCGCGGCCGATCCGGAGGACCGCGGCTTCCCGGCCGTACCCGCGCGGAGCAGACCGTACGACGGAGGGGCGGCCGCCTCCACCCTGTCGGCCTCCCAACGCCCCACCCTCGGAGACGACTTCGAGCAGCGGACGGCCGAAGCGGGCCGGGCCGGCTGGGCGTTGGACGACCAGCTCATCGAACCGGGCCTCGTCGCGCTCTCGATGCCGGTACGGGAGGCGGGGCGGATCGCCTGCGTGGTGAACGTCGTGAGCCATACGAGCCGGCACAGCGCCGCCGAACTGCGGGACGCGCTGCTGCCACGGCTGCGGACGGCGGTGGCCGAGATGGAACGGGCGCTGGCGCTGGACGAAGCGGGGGACGCGGGAGGCGCGAGCGGTACGGAAGCGGCGGGAAGCCCCGGACCCGCCGGCGGTCCCGGCACCACGGGAAGCTCCGACACCGCCGGGAGTCCCAGCACCGCAGGAAACCCCGACACCGCCGAGAGTCCCGGCACCACGGGAAACACGGAACCCGTGGGAAAGGCCGCCGCCGCCACAACCACCACCACACCCACCACCACCACCACCGCCGTCACGGCGGCCCCGTCCGGGCTCGCCGACTGGACCGGCGCCTCCAAGCAGGAACTGGGGCGGGATTTCATCGAGTCGCTGGCCCGGGGCCTGACCGTGATCACCGCCTTCGGCGAGGGCCGCAGCGAACTGACCCTCACCGCGGTAGCCCAGGCGACCGGACTCGCCCGCGCGACGGCTCGCCGCGCCCTGATCACCCTGGAGCACCTGGGCTACGTCACCACGCACGACCGGGTCTTCCGCCTCACCCCGCGTGTCCTGGGGCTCGGCTTCCCGCCACTCTCACGGACCACGCTCCCCGAGATCGCGGCCCCGCATCTGACCGAACTCTCCCAGCGGCTCCACGACTCGGTGTCGCTCGCGGTGCTGACGGGCGACGAGATCCAGTACACCGGGCACGTCTCCACCCGAGGCATCATGAGCGTCCACGTCGCCGTCGGCACGCGGCTGCCCGCGTACGCCACCTCGCTGGGGCGAGCGATCCTGGCCGATCTCCCGGCGTCCCGGGCGATGGAGACGACGGCCGGTCCGCCCGAGGCCGCCACCGGGCGGACCATCACGGACCCGGAGCGGTTCAGGGCCGAACTGGACCGGGTTCGTACGGCCGGATACGCGCTGGTAGAGGGGGAGTTGGAGCAGGGGCTGCGGTCCGTCGCCGTCCCGGTGCGGGACCGCGACAGACGGACCGTGGCCGCGGTGAACGTCGCCATGCACAGCAGCCGTCGTACCGCGGAGGCCTGTGTGAGCGAGGTACTGCCCGAGCTGCGCGCGACAGCCAGACGCATCGAGACGGACCTGCACATCGCGGGTCGCTTCCGCCGGGTGCCACGAACCTGAGCCCAACGGACCGCAGGGAACGGTCCCTCAGCCCCCGCCCCCTCTCCCCTCCCTCCTCTTTCAGTCTTCAACCAGGCCTGTACTCAAGGGGGTTACTGTCTGGCGTGAAGATGATCTGAGCGAGACAGGCCCCGTTGACAGATCCAAAAGCAGGTTTCTAGCGTCACTTGCGGCAGGACGAACAGCAGCCGAACGACAAGGAGCGTCCGGGTGGTCGCGTCGTGGTGAAGCAGGAGAGGTCCGAGCGGACCAGGCGCAACCTGATCCGGGCCGCCTCGACCGTGTTCGACCGGTCCGGCTACGAACGGGCCACCCTGTCCGCGATCAGCGAGCGGGCGCAGGTCACCAAGGGCGCGCTGTTCTTCCACTTCGCGGCCAAGTCCGACCTGGCCCGAGCCGTCCAGGCGCAGGCCTGCGCGACGTCGGGGGCCGCACTGGGGAAGCTGGCGCGGCACGAGACGCCGGCGTTCGAGATAGCCAACGCCATGGCGCACACCCTGGTCGACCTCCTCGAAACCGACGTGACCGTCCGCGCGGGGGCACGTCTGGCCCAGGAGATCAGGACTCCCGACGACCCTTCCCTGCACTGTCACATCAACTGGCTCGGCGCCCTGCACGGGACCCTGGCCCGGGCCCGGAAGGACGGTTCGCTGCTCCCCGACGTCGATGTCCGCGCGGCGGCGGTGTTGATGCTGTCCATGATCACCGGCACGACGGCCCTCCCCCGCCTCCCCGCGGACCTCGCGACCGCTCGCCCCCCTCGTCCGCGACACACCTCGGCCGCCGGCTTCGCTCCCCGCACCCCCCAGGAGACGGGCACCCTGTGGCTGACCCGCATGCTCCACCTGACCCGCCCGGCCCTCTCGGACCTCCCGGCCAACTGACCCGACCCCACCCCGCCCCACCTGCACGAACGGGAACCTTCCCAGCCCCCACCCGGTATCCGCTACGCTAGCTACCGGATCACACACGATCCGCACGCCTTCGTGGGACGTGTCGAAAACCCCTGAGGCCCAGGTCAGCGCCTTAGCGCGCAGAACCACCAAACGGCCCACCCTGATTTTCAAAACGCGTCGGCCTGTGCGCACCGACCGGTCGTCGGACCGCCCGTCGCGAGCGAAAAACTCCAGGCCTCCCCACCCGGATCACCCTCTTGTCCCAAAGCCTGCCCTCGCCCATCACCAGGTTCAGGCAGTTGTGGACGAATACGTCCCGGGACGGCGTTCCCCTCCGATGTGCTCCTGGAGAGGAACGCCGTCCGTGCCGCTATTGCTGTTCGATCAGGTACCTGACGGAGTCCACGACGAACTCGCCGTACCGGAGGTCCGCTCCGATGGCCTCCAGCCTCGTGTACTGCTCGGAGGACAGCGTGGGGTAATCAGAGGCGCATCTCATTACTCTCAGCAGCACTCGGAACGCCACCTCCGGGGTGCAGTGGGTCGCGCAGTCGGTGAGCGCCGCACGCACTTCGGCCTCCAGGAACTGCGTGGCCTCGATCTCGGCGACGACCGCGTCGAGGCACTCCACTCCGTCCTCGATGTCCGCCCCCGTGAGCGGGGGTACATCCGAGCTCTCTGACAGGCGCGCGTCGCACAGGGCGACGACCGTCCGCGTCCACTCGGCTGCTCCCCCCAGGGACTCGAGGGCAGGCATGTACTGCGCTCCGGCGTACCACAACACCTCCAGCGTCGACGGCGGAAGGTTGCCGAGAGACCGCGCGTCGCGGCGTATTGCCAGGGCCTGTTCATCACCCGATTGCGCGAGAGTCTTGGCGACGACGTCGGCCGCCGTGGCCCCGTTGTGGGTCCAGTCCTGATGGAAGAAGCTCATCACCCACGACACGCCGAAGTCGAATTCCGTGAAACGTGGCATCGCGTTCCGTCCCCTCACTTCATGTAGCACCCGTCCTGGCCCCGAGCACTCCGAGTCACCTCAGCTGCCCCCCTTCGGGGTCGGCATGAGGCCGAATGTCTTGGGGACACTGACGGAAGTCCCTGACCGGGCCCTATTCGGGTGCCTGAGTGCAGAGGCGAGCACAATCGATGCCGCCGCCCGTACCCTGGCTTCCTCCAAGAACCGTGCCTCCTAGAGCACGGCGAGCACCGCGTAGGTCCGGGTCCCGCCGCCCTCCGCCGAGCAGCGCCCCGATGGCGTGTGATGGCGGGGCGCTGCTCGTTGAGGTTGTCTCAGCATCCGCCTACGACTGCGGGCGAGTGATCCAGATGACGCTGCGGTCTTCGCCTTCGAAGGCGAATCCGACGGGATCTTCTCCACCGTGCTCAGCCGTGACGTTGTCAACGGAGTTCGAACGGGGTGGGGGTGTGTCATGCGGGCGCGGACCGCCCGCCGGTCAGGCGTGTTCCACGGACTGCCACAGCTCCCCGGTGACGTGGTGCTCGGGCCAGCGGGAGAGCAGGGCCTGGAGCAGTCGGGCGACGGTGGACTTGCCGACGGCCACGGAACCGGCGACGCCTATGACGAACGGGGTGCCGGACTGCGAACCCTTCTCGCCCAGGAAGGTGTTCAGGGCGCCCCTGAGTCCGTCCGTGGCACCGATGTACAGGTTCAGCAGCCGCGACAGCGGCAGATAGATGTCCCGCACCTCGTCGAGGTCGATGACATCGCCCAGACCGCGCAGCTTCTCGACCTCCGCGGCGTTCAGCGGGAGCGGCGTCTTCTCACGCAGCGCGCTCCACTCGGCACGGGTGAGGTCGACGTAGGGAGTCGCCTCCGGCTTCGACCGGTGGGCGCTCCGCGGCGGCGAGGAGACCGGAGAGATCACAGTCCATTGTTAACGGAATTTGAACGGGGCGGCGGGTGGGGTGCGTCACGTGGGGTGGCGGCCACGAGCGGTCCGCGGTGAGTCGGCCGGACCGCCCGCCGCGTCCGCGTGCCTCTTGGTGCCGGTGGGGCGGACCTCGCTCCCCGCGAGATCCGCCCCACCATATGTCCGTCATCTCGCGCACCGCGAGAGACGCGTTGTTGGGGAATTCAGCCATCCTGCCGGTAGGTGGGAAAACCCTTCACCCGTGTCGACGGCTATTGAGGCGGTCCGCCTACGACTGCGGGCGGCTGGTCCAGATGACGTGGTGTTCTTCGCGTTCGAAGCCGGATCCGAAGGGGTCTTCCCCGCCGCGCTCAGCCGTGACGCTTCGGCACAGCACGAACCCTGATCCGCTTCGGGAACGAAGGACGACAGGCAGGTGGAGATCTCTGTCGGACGGGCTGACTCCGGAGAAGCCGAGGATTTCTTCAGCCTCGGTCCCGCTCGCGGAGCAGAGCTCGATCGACTCGTAGTCCTGGGCCAGCTGCATGGCACTCACGCCTTGGAAAAGCAGGTCCAGGCAAGCCGTGTTCACGTCGTCGGGAACTGCCCGAAGGAGCAGCTGGGAATGCCCGATCCCATAGCGCCAGACTCTGAAGGTCCGGTCTGACCTGAACATGACTTCGGAACCCGCTCCATCATTTGAGGGGGTTTTCATCCAGCTTCACGCCTTTCCTGTACCAGTCGATCCTGTCCCACGCGTGCGGAGACTGGCTGATTTTGTAGAGTTCCCAGTTGGTCAGATGCTCCCAGTCGGTCGGATCGATTCCCTCACCCGCACGGGCCGCAGCGCGGACGTCGGTGATCCCGTCCAGGTTGAATGAGATCCTCGTCGTGGATTCCGGCGAGAGATACGCCTCGAGCTTCTTGTGCCACGGGCCGTTGCCGGGCCAGTTGCCGTGTGCCAGGGCTCCGCGTTCCATGGCGAACTCGTCGAGGGCCATTGTGTTGGTACCCACCCTCTGCAGGCCGAGCGCGATGTGTTCGCACACGGAAGCCGAGTTGTGTACGAGAACCGGCGTACGGCCCGCGAGGACGTAGTACGTGTGGAGGTCGTCGACGGTGAGGTTGTAGGCCGAGTGAAGCCGGTGGTAGCGGTGGACGCCAGCCACGGTGACGGTCCGGCCGGTGCTGGTGCGCAGGGTCTGGCCGGCCTTGAGGTCACCGGCGTCGATCCAGCGGTGGGCGCTGGGCGACCAGAAGGGGTGGTGCTGGGTGGCGGTGATCCGTGCGTCGCGGGCACCGATCGTGATGTCGGCGAACGCGGTGTCATCCGGCGTGTAGATGGTGTCGGTGACCATGTGGCCTTCGGTGCGGCCGCTTTCGGGATCGGTGGCGAGGACCGCGTCGTCGACCCGGACGTCCCGGATCCGCTTGGTCGTTCCGTCGGCCATCAGCACGCGCGTGGTGCCGGGGAAGCTGTTGCGCTCGCACGACTTGGCAAGGATCCTGCCGACCTTGGCCGCGATACCGGCGAGGGCCGTCTCGGACACGGGGAGGGCGCGTAGCGCCTTCCAGGCGTCCGCGTAACCGATCCCGGTCCTGGCGGCGGCGTCGAGCGCCTTGACCGCGTTGCTGATCTCGCTGAGCGCGCTTCCCACCGGGAAGTAGTTCGCGTAGGCCCAGGCGCAGCCGCCGGCGCTGCCGTGGAGGCAGTCCAGCATGTCTTCGGCGAAGAAGGAGAACAGGATCGCCCCGGGCACGTCACCGAAGAGGCCCTGCCATCCGGCGCGGACGATGTCCTTGCCGGAGAAGTGGTGCTGCCAGTTGTCGATCTCGACGTTCTTCAGCGTCGACCGCTGAAGGAACTGCCATGCCGACTTCGGGCAGCCGTCCGCCGTGGCCTGCGCCTTCTCATCGGTGCACAGGTAGAAGTCGGCCTCGTAGGTAACGACCAGGTCGTACGTGGCGTCGCAGCCCTTGATGGCCGCTTCCGGCATCCCGGGGCACGTACCGATCTGCTTGGATCTGACGATCTCGACGGTGGACTCGTCCGGGACGGCGAACACACCGGGAATGCCCGTGCTGGACCCCTTGGACGCCTCCTTGTTGGCCTCCGCCTTCTCGGTCCTGTCGGCGGCCTCCTGAGCCTCCTCCGCGTATTTGTCGGCGTCCTTGGCGGCCTGTTCGGCCTCGGTGGCGGCCGTGTCGGCGCGGGTGGCGGCGGCTCGGGCGTCCTTGGCGTCCTGTTCGGCCTGGGCGGCGGCGGAGCGGGCCGCGGAGGCGTCGAGTTCGGCGGCGTCGGCGGAGTCGCGGGCGTCCTTGGCGTAGCCCTCGGCGTTGCCGGCCGCCTTGTCGGCGGCTTCGGCGTCGGCGGTGGCCTGGTTGTCGTAGGCGATGGTGCGGGTCAGTGAGGCGGCGGCGGAGGAGGCGGCCTTGGCGGCGTCGGCGGCGTAGCCGAGGGCCTCCTTCGAATACGTGCGGGCGTCGGCCGCGTATCCGGCGGCGCCCGCCGCGTGCTGGTAGGCCTCCTTGGAGTCGCCCTTGGCCTGGTCGGCGAGGTTCTTGGCGGCCTGGGCCTCGGCCGCCGCGTTCTTGGCGTGGGCGCCGGCGACGGCCTGCTGCTGGTCGGCGATGGACTTCGACGCCTGTCCGGTCAGGACGACCAGGCCGGCGGCTGAGTCGGTGTCGGTGTAGGCGGAGCCGAGCTGGATGGCGTCGTTGGCCGGGTCGGCGACCTGTTGGGCGGACTTGCCGGCGTCGACGGCGGCCTGGGCAGTGACGTGGGCGTAGCCGGCGGCTTTGGCGGACGCCACGAGCGCCTTGGCCGCCTCCGTGTTGGCGGTGTTCGCCTGGGTCTTGGCGTCCTTGGCGTGCTGTTCGGCTTCGTCGGCGAGCTTGACCGCGTCCTTGGCCTCGACGGAGGCGTCCTTGGAGGCCTTGATGGCGTCGGCAACCGCGCTGGTGGCGGTCTTCACCGCCGCGTCGGCCTTCAGCTTGTCGGCCTGGGCGGCGTTCGCGTCGGAGCGGGCCCGCTTGGCGGCGGCCTCGGCGCGGGTGGCCGCGGCGTCCGCGTCGGCTGCCGCCTTGGTGGCGGCGTCGGCCTCGGAGCGGGCCTTGCCCGCGGCGGTTTCGGCGTCGTCGGCCGCTTTGTCGGCGTCGTTCGCGGCGGTGCGGGCCGCGGTCGCCGCGTCACCGGCGTCCAGCCTGTCGGCGTAGGCGTCTTTGGCGTCGGCCTTGGCGCGGGCGGCGTCGGCCTTTTGTTCGGCGTCCCAGGCGTCGTCGCGCAGGGACTTGGCGTGGTCCTTCGCCTTGACCGCGTCGTCGCGCCGGTCCTCGGCGGTCTTCTCGAAGGTTTCCGCCTTGTCCTTGGCGTCCTTCGCCTTCGTCGCCTCGGACTCGGCGTTCTTGCGGTGCTTGGCGGCCTCGGCCCGCTTGACGGCGGCGTTCGCCTTCTCCGCCTTGGCCGTCTTCTCCTCGGCCTCCGCCGCGAGCCGCTTGGCGTGCGCGTCGGCGGCGGCCGCCTTGGCGTCGCCCTCGGCCTTCAGCGCGTCGGTGAGCTTGGCCTCCGCGGTCTCCTTGTCCTTCTTGGCGTTGTCGCGGTGCGCCTTCGCGGCGTCGGCGGCGGCCTTGGCCTGCAGCTCTGCCCTCTCGGCGGCCTTCTTGCGGAACTCCGCCTTCGATTGGGCGGCTTGCGCCAGCGCACGCTGCGCGATGGTCGCGCTGTCGCCGGCGGAGGCACGGGTGGCCGCCTCGGCCGTCTCACCGGCCTTCTCCAGCGCCGCGAGCGCGGCGGCGGCACCCTGCGTGACCTGGTCCTTCTGCTGGCCGACCAGCAGGCCACGGCCACGTGGCGCGCCGTTGGTGTCGGCGATGTCGTAGGCGGCCTGGACGGCGGTGTCCGAGATGGTCGAAGCCTTCTGCGCGGCGGCGAGCTGGGTCTTCAGGACAGCGAGCTGCTTCTTCGCACCGGTCTGGGCTGCGGCGACACCGGCCTTCGCCTTGTCGAACTGCGCCTTGTCCGGGTAGTCCAGCCGTCCGGTGCCGTTGTGGCCGGACGGCTTGATGTCGAACTGTTGCGCGGCGGTGTCGTTGCAGGTGTAGAGCTTGGCGTCGTTGCCGTTGTCGAAGGTGTGCAGGTCCAGGCACTTGCCCGTACCGACACTCTTCAGGCTGGTGGCGCCGCGCAGTTCGGACGCCCAGGTCTGCGACGTGGACTCCTTGCACGACGAGATCTGGATCTTCGTCCCATTCGCCGTGTCGTTTCCGGCCACGTCCAGGCACTTGAGCGAGTTGACGTTCTGCAGGTGCAGCTTGTCCTCACTGCCCAAGAGCACCCACTTCTGCGCCGCGGAGCCGTTGCAGGTGTAGACCTGGACAGGTGTGCCGTTGTCCTTCTTGCCGCCCTGGACGTCGAGGCACTTGTCCTTCGCGGCGTGCACCTCGATGACGGTGGGGCTGTCGCCCACCCAGCCCAGACCACCCGGCATCCAGTAGTCCTGCCACCGGGTGAGATGGTCGGCGGTCCAGGACTGGCCCAGCATGTCGCTCAAAGCCTTCGCACCCTTGGACAGGGCATTGGCCGCGTCCTTGTTCGCGCCCAGGATCTGGTTGCGCTGAGCGGCCTGCGAAGCGACCTCCTGCTGCCACTCGCCGGCCGCCGCGGAGGTGACGTCGCCCAGCACGCCGTCCGGGTCGACCGGATCCCGCCAACCACACGCGGCGAAGCGGCTCTTCACGTCCTCGACGGCGATGCGGTACTCCGCCGTGCCCGGCAGCGGTGCGCTGTGCGGGAAGCCGCCGGAGGACAGGAAGAGCCGGGCGTCGTCCGCGCCGGCGTTCGTCGCGGGACCCCCGTGCATCCACTGGAAGGCGCTGCGCTCGGCGAGCGCGCGATTCCACTCCGCCTGTGTCGTCCCGGTGGGATCGGGGTCCTTCCCGTAGAGGGGGTTGCCCACCTGGTCGACGGCCTTGAGGGTCGTGTCGTCGGCTTTCGGGGTGGCGTCGTCGTAGAAGTCGGAGTCGGTCTTCCAGAACCGGTCGGCGACCCAGGTGGACAGGCCAGTCTGGGAGGAGAAGCTCTTGTCGCCGTCGGGCGGTGAGTGGAAGTCGGTGTCGGTGAATCCACCGGGAGTCGCGAGACCGTCCAGGGGCTTCTGCCAGGCTTGCCGCTGAGCGGAGAGTGCGTCCATCTCCTTGCCCGCCGCGTCGCGGTCGTTGTTGTACGCGACGGCGAGCGGTGTCCGTTCCCAGTTCTTGCGGTCGGCCAGGACGTGGAGCTTGTCCGGCGTCCGGTTGAGGCCGTCCTGCGCGGTCACGGCCATCGACGGGCCGCCCAGGCGCAGTACGTCGGCCATCAGGCACTGGTCCTGGCGCAGTTGCTCGGCGGCTGTGTCGTCGTACCAGGGGTAGGAGTCGGCTACCGGCTCGGTGTCCGGCCTGGTCGAGCCGGGCTGCACCGCGAGAGCGGCCAGAACGGCCAGCGCAGCTGTTGAGGTGACGGCGGAGGTGAGCTTTCGCGATCTTCGTGCCGCGGGCAGCCGGAACCATGGTCTGGGGTGCAAGAAGGCATCCCTTTCTGCGTTCACTGGGGGTACGAGCCCGAGGAACGGCCGAACAGCGGAGAGCGGTGATCTGTTCCTGAGGGGTGCTCAGGAGCGCGCCGGACCAACCGCATCGACATATGCGCCGAGCCGGTATGACGGCATGGCGACGCAACCCCTCCCCGTGAGCGACGGTGTTCCCCCGGTCGCTGAATGACGTGCGCGAACACGGAACTGGTCAGGTTCCGCGTTATGCGCGGATCCACCCTATGCAGACACATATGGATCCGCACAGAGATTCGATACTCCCGTGGGGGCGTTGGCGTGAAACCTCCTGCCGCCCAACAGCCCGTGGTCGGAGGTTCCGGCGGCCCGGCGGCGCATGGATTCTCTGTGCGCTTCCCGCACCCAGGAGGTGGAGTTCGGTCTGTGTCCGTCCGGCAAAACATGGCCTGTTTCTGACTCCGCCCAAGTGGCCCAAGTGGGGCACAACCGCGCCCCGTCGGCTGCGGCTGTCAGGCGAGGCAAGCTCCGGCACCAGGGGTGGTAAGTGCGGCAGCATTCGCGACGAGCAGGAACCCTCACACGCGCAGCGACAGATCGCCCAGTAGGCCTTCGCGCATCCGGCGATCGTGCTGTTGCAGTGACCTAGGACCGGTTCCCGACTTCACCATCACCACTGACGACCCGACCTGACTCGCCCTACAGCCACCTCTCACCGTTGCCGCGGTCGAGCAAGTGGCGGCCGCGACTACTCCCTCCACCCATCCGCGATCGGACGGATCGTGCGGTTCGAGGTGCTCCCCTTGGCGAATCTTTCTTATCGTTCCATTGACGATAAGCCGGATACGCTGCCAGACTGACGGAGCATCAATGTGCCGATGAGCAGCGCTTTTCAGCATTCCGCGCCTGCGTCGTCCCGGCTGGTTCGCCTTCCGCACGCCACCGCACCTTATGGAGTCCCCATGGCTCACGCCCCACAGCCCCGCCTGGACGCATGGGCCACCGACCGGGCCGCCGGTGTACTACTCGGCGCGGCGGTGGGCGACGCGTTGGGCGTGCCCTACGAGTTCGAGGCGACGCTGCGCGACGACCAGCAGCCACGCATGATCGGTGGTGGCCTGGGGCCGTACGAGCCCGGCGAATACTCCGACGACACCCAGATGCAGGTCTGCATCGCCAAGGTCGCGGCCGACGGCGCGGATCTGCGCACACCGAAGGCCCTCGACGCGATCGCCGCCAACTTCCATGGCTGGCTGAGCGGCGGCGCCAGCGACGTCGGCGCCCAGACCAAAGCCGTCCTGGGCGTCGCCCGCACCGCCTCCGGAGCGCCGGGCGTGGCGATGCTGGCCGCCGCCCGCAGCTTCACCGCCGGCACCAACCACAGCGCGGGGAACGGCTCGTTGATGCGCACCGGGATCGTCGCGGGGGCGGGGGGGGGGGGGGGCGCCCCCGCGGGGGGGGGCGGCCCCCCCCCGCCCCCGCGCCCCCCCCCCCCCCCCCCCCCCCCCCCCCCCCCAC
>NZ_JBHYXD010000083.1:16958-36730 GCF_042751995.1 Streptomyces sp. NPDC059371
CACCAACCCCCGGGGGGGGTACGGTCTGTTTGCGCCCCCCGGGGTTCGTCGGTCCGGCCCTGCGGGGCGAGCCCGCCGTTGGGCCCGAGGCCGCCGTCGCCGTCAGCGCGCTCACCCACCCGGACACCGACTGCGCCGACGCCTGTGTGCTGTGGTGCTCCGGCATCCGCACCGCGGTGCTGCACGGAACCTTCGACGGCGTGCGCGCCGGCCTGGACCTGATCCCCGCCGAGCGCCGCGAGGTGTGGGCGAAGCGTCTGGACGAGGCGGAGGCCAACCCGCCGCACCACTTCACCAACAACGGCTGGGTCGTCCACGCGCTCCAGGCCGCCTGGTCGGCAATCACCCGCACCGCCGTCCCCGAGCTGAACCCCGCCGAGAACACTTTCCCCGCACAGCACTTCGGCCTCGCTCTGGAGGCAGCGGTGCGGGCCGGGACAGACACCGACACCGTCGCGGCGATCGCTGGCACTCTGCTCGGCGCGCGATGGGGCTGCTCCGGCATCCCACTGGAGTGGCAGCAGGCCGTGCACGGCTGGCCCGGCCTCACCGGAACCGACCTGGTCCGGCTGGCGGCGCGCACCGCCCGGGGCGGGAGCGACGACGCCCAGGGCTGGCCCTCGGCGCCCCGCATGTCCGTCGGCGGCCACCGCAGCTTCGCCATACCCCACCCGCACGATGCCGGGGTGGTGCTGGGCAACCTGGCGCTGGCCCAGGGTGCCGAGCCGGTCGACGTCGAGGCCGTGGTCTCGCTGTGCCGCATGGGCACGCACCCGATCCTGTCCGGCACCGATGTCGAGCACGTCCGCGTGTGGCTGGTGGACAGCAACGGGAAAAACGCCAACCTCCACTACGTTCTGGACCAGGCCGCCCGCCAGGTACTGCGGTTGCGTCAGGAGGACAAGCGAGTCCTGCTCCACTGCCTGGCCGGGCAGAGCCGTACCCCGGCCGTCGCCGCGCTCTACAGCCACCTGGCCACCGGCACCGACTCCAAGACCGCGCTCAACGACCTGCGCCGGGTACTGACCAGCGGCTGGCACCTCGAGGCGCACCCGCAGATGCACGACGCGGTGCACGAGCTGACCGCCGGGCGCGCCGGAGGCGGGCAACCGGTTGGCCCAGGCATCGCAGCGACTGCTCCGGCCGCGGCCAGGCTGGCACCGACCCACTGCACCGCGCCGCGGGAACGGGACCGGACGCCTGTCGAGCAGGGGCAGGAGGAGCTGGACCTGGGTCTTGACGAGGAGCCGGAGCGGCAAAGGGAGTTCCTGAAGGGGAAGGGGACGGTGTCCCGGGTGCGCGGGATGATGCTGGGTCTGGCGCTGGGCGACACGTTGGGAGCTGCGAAGGGCAAGCTGCCTGCCGAGGGCGTGTTGCGGGCCAGCGTCAGCACCCAGTTGGCCTGCTTCACCGCCGAGGGCACGATCCGTGCTTGGGTGCGGGGCACCCAGAGGGGCGTCTGGGGTCCGTCGGGGGTGGTGTGGCACGCCTACTGCCGGTGGGCGGCCCTGCAGGGGATCGAGGTCGAGCGGATGCGGGAGCGCTGGGCCGACGTCGCCGAGGTGTGGCCGGACGGCTGGCTCGCCCAGGTGCCCGCGCTTGCACAGCGGCGCGGTTCGGCACCGGCGACCGTGACGGCCCTGTCAAAGACCGAGCACGGAAACATGGGGGTGCCGACGGCCAGCCGGGGCTGCCACGCCCTCACCCGTACCCTTCCCGTCGCTGTTGTCGGTACCGTTCACGGCTCGGAACTGTCAGCCCAGTTGGCCCGGGAAATCGCCGCCCTCACCCACGGCGACCGAGCCGCGCAGTCCGCAACAGCCCATGCAGCCGTGCTGGTCAGCCACTGCCTGACCAGCACCCCCGAGATGCAGGATGCCCTGTTCGGGGGACAGTCGCAGGTGCGGCAAGCCCTGACGGACGGCATACATGCCCTTTCAGAAGCTGCCCCCGGTCTGACCAACGCCGAGCAGAAGCGGCTCATCAGGGTGCTGCAGCAGGCCGAGGACCAGCCTGCGGACGCAGGATGCCTCGCAGAACTCGCACCGGACGCCACCGCGCCCTCGGCTCTGCTCGGCGGCCTGTATGTCGCCGCTTCCTTCCCCGAGCCGGCTCAGGTGCACGACGCACTGCGCTTCGCCGCCGGGGCGCCGGACGGCGACTCGGTCGCCTGCGTGACCGGCGCGCTGCTCGGAGCGGCACACGGCGTCGAGGCCCTGCCCGTCGATCTGATCAGCCGCCACGAACTGGCCTGGGTCCTCGACACCCTGGCCCGCGACCTCATCACCCAGCTCACCGACTTCCCGAGCGGTGACGGATACAACGGTGGCTGGGACCCGCACTGGATGGACCGATACCCCGGCTAGTGACCAGCTAGCCCCGCCTCGACGAGGTCGCTGGGATCAGCCGAGGGTGTCGAGGCGGGGCTGGAGAGGTGCCTACCGGGACCAGCGGCGGCTTCCTGACTGCAGGGGCGAGTGGAGCCGAGTTCCCTATGACCGTGGGGCAGGCAAGGCACTCACATCGCAGGCGGACGATCTCTGGCCGACCCCAAAAACTATGGACGGCTTGAGCGCGGGCCCGGTGGTGGCGTAGGACTCGAGGCGGACTCCGGTGCGCTGTTCACACGACTGTCGGCGATCGTGGATGTGCTTCACGCGGTAGGCGAGCCGGCTGGTCCACTGAGCGACCTCAACGGGTGTCACCGGGGCGCCGCATTGCCGCAGCCACCTGACGGGGTCGAAACGCTGATTGGTGCCGGTGAGCGCGTCGGCCAGATCGAGGGCAAGGATACGCCGGGCTTGGTCGTCAACGGCACTGTCGGCGATGGCAGCGGCGAGGGTTTCGTAGTCTCCGCGATTCATGGAGTGGCTCCTTGGGGGTGCGAGGTCGTCGCCTCGGCGGGTGCGACTGATTGGTGGGGTTACGCGGCAGGCGACTGGGAGAACCGGCGGGATGGTGGTGTGAGGAGGGCGGCGTGCCAGTCGGCGAGGACCGTTTCGTGGGCCGCGTCGGCGCAAACCAGCAGTCGCCATGAGGCCGGTGCCCAGGCGAACACGGCGTCCTGGCCGAACCGCCGCCCCAGAGCCCGCGCCTGGGCATCATCCATACCGACGACGGCTGCGCTGATTTCTGCGTAGGTGCCGACCGGGTCGCCCCCGACGGCCGGCCACCACTGCAGCCCATGAAGACCGATGTCGTGCAGCAACTCGTGTTGCGCCCGGAGATTGGTCCGTGCGGTGGTGGGGCGTCCGTGGGGATTGAAGGCGGTCACGATGTGGATCGTGTGCGCGCTATCGAGCGGATACGGCAGACCCGCCACGCCGTCCAGAGGCCCCGGCGTAACGCGAATGCTGTGCGTGGGAAAGGCAATATCCACGACCGCGCGCAGATAGTTCGGCCACTGCGTGGGCTCGGTGAAATAAGAAACGGCAGGCATAGGAGTCTCCTTCAAAAGGGGACCCCCTTACCTGCCGGCAGGGAGATCTACAGCCCCGCTAACGCGGGACAATCGCAACTACCAGGTGTTGATCACCTGACGGGCGGAATGTTGCCACATGGCTCTGCTCGAAGTCCAGAGGTTGCCCCCAGAGAATGGGCGTCATTGCTGCGCACCCCGCGCCATGCTGGGGCCGCCACCAACTGCGCCGGTCGCACCCGCACGTTGAAGATCGACTTTCCGATCAGCTTCGTCATCCCATCAACGAAGCCTGGCACTCCTCGCATCGCCGAGTCGCCCGCCGGGTGGTGTTGCCGTCCGTGGCCACCGCCGGACAACTGCTGCTCAGACGGTCCCAGAGTCCGGGCGCAGGATCGTGAATCCACCCCCACCGCGGCGGCTTCACCAGTTCCTCTGTGAGGTGCGCGCATGCTCCCGGCAGGTGCGCGTACTGCGTGGGTGAGATCAGGATCGTGTCCGCAGGGAAACGCCGCCATTCCTGTCGTGGCTGGGACGCGGGACGCGACTTCGGCGCAGACCCGTCAGGTGGACAGCCGCAGCCCAGACCGATGATGCACTCACACCGTTCGCAGCGTTCTTCCTTCACAACCTCGCTCGTTCCCTTGCCTTCTCATGCCTTGCTGGTGTCGACCCTGTAGACGATCTTCCCCTCGAACTCCGCGAACCCGAGCGACTTGTAGAAGGCGCGGGCGCCCGGGTTGTCGCGGTCGGTCATCCACTCGACGCGGCTGCACCCGGGGCGCGCCGCAGCAATGACACGCAAGTCGTTCATGAGGCGTTCGCCGACTCGCTGCCGACGGAGCTCATCACGGACGTAGAGCTCCTCCCCGGTCCCAGCCGCGTCGGCCGTCCTGCACACCACCCACCCGTCGTCTATCTGATCTTCCTCTGCGCGATCTCCTTGTTCGGCTCAGCGCGAGCTACCGCCTGCCACCTCCAGCGTCCCCTCTGGTGGGACCTCGTCCGCATGAGCGTCCGTACCCACATGGGCGATGCGGTCGCCGACGCCCTTTTGCCGGTCGGCCCGACCCGAGGCCAGTGGAACTACTACTTCCACGCGAAACTGAAGCCCGCCTTCGCCGAGGTACGCGACATCAGCCGGGACCTGTGGATCCAGCAGGCTCTCGAGCACGGGATGCTGAGCGAGACGGGCACTCGGGTCAGCCGGAGCTACCCCGAGCGCCACCAGGTCATTCACGCCGATGCCACCGTCGCCTGCCCGCCCTCCTCACAGAGGCACAGCGAGACTGTCAACGAGGTGACCGGGGAGATCCGCTCGCACCGCGTCGATCCTGACGCCAGCAATACAGTCGAAGGCGGTGGGACCCGCGTGTACGGCAACAAATTCCTCTCTGCGGCCGTCCGCCTCGGCAACATTCCCCACAGCCGAGTCATCCTGGGCATCGAGTCCATCCGCCACAAGTCGGCCAAGCGCGACCCCCACCGCGACGACGAAGGCACCGCCTTCGTCAAGCTCGCCCGGTACGTCCTCGGCCGAGCCCCTGGCCTGCGCGCCATCACCTACGACACCGCCCTCCGCGGATCCCACCGTGCACCCCTCATCGCGGAGGGCCTCGTCGTCTTCACCACCCAGCACGGAGGACTCGCACCTGAGTCCCTCCAACGTTTCGAGGACGATCCCTGCAGCCACGACCTCTATGTCGCCGAGGGCCGCGTCTGCGAACGCCTGATCACCGACGACGGCACCACTCACTACACGCCGCTCCCCGTGGAAGAACTTGAGCGCCGCGAGTCGAAGCGGACCCGCTTCTACCACCGGCTGACCATCCCCTGCGGGGTGAAGAACCACACCCTGCGCATCCGAGTCGACGAAACCCCGGAGGACCGGGAGATCGACCCCTCGACCAGACGGCAGCGCTTCAACCGCACCGAGCACCTGAGGCAGATACCGCCGGACACCCATGCCGGCCGCCGACTCAAGGGCTTCCGCCAGGACAGCGAGTCCCAGCACTCCCGCTTCGACCAGAGCTACCCCCACAAGAGAGTCCCTGCCTACGGAGCCGACGCGGCCCTGCTGATCTACATCGGTTACTCCTGGCTGAGCAACTCCGTCGCCCGAGCCAAGATCACCCACGCGCTCGCCGCCTGAGCCAGTGCGCACATCTCTCCGCCCTCGGATCAGGTACCACCCGCTACACTGACCGCGGTGGCTATGCCCTCACGGGCTGCCACCACGACCTGTCGCCAAGCAAGCCTGAGCGGTCCGCCCATCCCGGCAGACTTTCAGACACGTTTTCCGACAGATCCCCGCCTTCGTAGCTCAGGGGATAGAGCACCGCTCTCCTAAAGCGGGTGTCGCAGGTTCGAATCCTGCCGGGGGCACAAGGGAAAAGGGCACCTACGGATCTCCGTAGGTGCCCTTTGACATCCACTTCTGACATCAACGAGCACGGTCAATGACGACCGGGGCGCTTCCTCAAGAGCCGGTCCATGTGACTCATGGCCTCACGCTGGGTGTCCTGCACGACGTGCGTGTACACGTCCATGGTGATGCTGATCTGCGAGTGGCCGAGGATCTCCATCACGACGCGGGGCGCGACCCCGGCCGCCGTGAGCAGAGTGGCGGTGCCGTGCCGAGCGTCATGTAGGCGGATCACACGAAGGCCGGCGGACTCGGCGACTCGGGTGAAGGAGCGGTAGACGTTCCGCGGCTCGACCTGGCGCCCGGTGCGGGTGGTGAAGACGTAGCCCGACCCGTGCCACCGCTCCCCCGCCTTGCTCTGTGCCGCCGACTGCCGCATCCGGTGCCAGCGCAACGGAGCAATGCACAGCGCGGGCAACGGGACGACACGGCGACGACGGCTCTTGGGATCGTCGTCGTAGAGGACGCCGCGACGGCGCTGGGTCTGCTGCCGGACGTAGAGGACCCGGTTGTCGAGATCGAGGTCCGACCATCGGAGGCCGATGATCTCGCCCCGCCGGAGCCCCATGGCGATGGCGAGCACGAAGGCCGCGTAGAGCGGATCTCGGCGAGAGGCCGCGAGGAAGTCCAGCGTCTCGTCCAATGTCCAGGGGTTCAACTCCCTGTTGTCCGTGCGCGGCGGCTCGACGAGCTTGGCGACGTTGCGCACGATCAGCTCCTCGCGGCAGGCCGAGGACAGAGCGGAACGCAGCACGCGGTGAGACTCCTTGGCCGTCGCCGCGGTGGTCTCTTTCTCCATCCGAATGAGGAAGCGACGGACGTCCGCGACGCCGAAGGATTCGAGCCGCTTCGAGCCGAGGAGCGGCACGAGGTAGAGCCGGACGTGCGCCTCGTACTTGTCGTACGTGCTGAGCTTTCGCCGAGGCTTGATCACGTTGTCCAGCCAGTACGGCAGCCACTCGGAGAGCTTGGCCGACCGGGTGGGCACGGGCACGCCCTGGTCGACCTTGGTCAGGAGCTCCCGTCGCTTGGCGTCGCACTCGGCCCAGGTCTTGCCGTAGGCGAACTTCCGGGCCCGGGTGCCGTCCGGCTGGAGTACGTAGACCGCGCACTGAAAGCGGCCGTCCTTGCGCTTGGTGATCGTGCCCGCGCCGTTCGGGTTGCGCTTGCGCTGGCCGGCCATCAGGCAGCCTCCTCGATCCGGCTGAGGATGAAGTCCCGTACGGCATCGGCGGGGATGCGGCGAGCACCATCAATCTTGATCGATATCAGGCGGTGCGAGCGGATCAGGTCGTAGACCTTGGAGCGTCCGAGCTTGAGCCGTGCCATGACCTCCGGCACGGTCAGCAACTCGGCAGTGGCGGTGGTCATGCTGCGGCTCCTTCCTGGGTGAGTTGGTCGCGTATGGCTTCGCGGGCGGTTTCGCGGTTGTGCTGGAGGTCGCGGGCGATGGTGGCGGCGAGGGCGGATTCGCCGGGGGTGTGGCCGTGGCCGGCGTATTGCCAGTCGGCGAGGACGAGGACGGTGTCCGGCTCGCGGTCCTCGAGGCCGAGGGCTTCGCGTTCCTGTGCCGCGCGGAAGTCGGCGCGGGCCTGGCGGAGTTCGCCGAGGGTGGTGGAGTAGCAGCGGGACTTGGAGCTGAAGTGGCCGCGGAAGCCGAGCATGTGAGCCCACGCCCACAGCCGCCGGTCCGGGTAGAGCGGATCGAGCTGCTTGCAGGCTTCGATGAGGCGGCGGGTGTGGTCGGGGATGTGGCGGCGGTCGAGTTCGGCGAGTTCGCCGATGCGCCGGTCGAGGCTGCCGGTGTTCTCGGCTGCTTTCGTGGCGTACTTGGCGACGTAGGAGGCGACCGCCTGTTCGGTGATGTCCGAGCCGTCCCCGAAGGCCTTGATGGGGCGGACGTCGAGCTGGGTGCCCCAGCGGAAGGTGCGGGCGGGCTGGTCCTCGGCGGCCGGGACGGAGACCGAGGTGTAGGAGTGCGCCGCGGCGGCGTGGATGGCGTCGGTGAGAAGGCCGACAGTCGCCCAGGACGGCGGCGGGGTCTCGGGCCCCTCGGGTCCGTCGAGGCGGATCACGGCGTGGAAGTGCAGGGCGCCGCGCTTTTGGAACTCGGCGACCTTGCCGTACGACAGCCTTACATGGTTGGGCAGTTCGCTACGAGTGAGGCCGGCGCGAGCGGCGATCTCGCGGCGGAGGCGCGTGGTGAAGCGCTGCCAGAGGCCGCCCGCGTGGTTGTTGAAGAGGACGGCGCCCGCGTAGTCGTACGTCTCCGGGTCGAGTGCGGTCCCGAGCGCGGGATCGTCGGCCGGGTGCCGGGTCCCGCAGCGGCAGACGCCATGGTCGGGGCGGTTGTGGACGGGGCCAAAGGAGGGGGCGGTGAGGGTGGCGAAGACGCGGGGGTGATCGCGGACGGTGGAGGGGATGTCGCGGCGGTCGTCTCCGGCCAGGCCCGCGCGGATGAGGTGGTAGGTGTCGCCCGCGTAGGTGAAGGCGCAGGAGGGGCAGCGGGAGGCGCGCCGGTTGCCGCACGCGAGACGGAGCCGTCCGCCCGGCTCGGACTCGGTGGAGTAGTGGTGGAGGGTCTGGCCGGTGGTCTTTTCCTTGGTGAGGGTCCAGCCGGTGAGGTGGATGGGGTCGGAGCAGCCGCCGGTGCGGCGGATCTGCTCGTGCCAGCGGTCGAAGTCGTCGGCCGAAGCCACCCTCAGCAGATCGCCGAGGGTGACCGGGTCGAGCTGGGGTACGAGGCTCAACGGCGCCATCCCCGCTTCTGCGGGGTGCTGGCGTTGCTGCTGGAGGTCTCGTTGGAGGAGCGGCCGGCGCGGGTGGCCTTCGCGGTCCGGTCCTTGTCGTGCAGGTGGTGCGCCTTGACGATCTTCTTCAGGCGGTCGTAGTCGCCGTCGATGGGGTCGGGCGGGATGCGGTCGACTCCGCGGCTCCAGTTGCGGGGCATCAGACGGTCACCGCCTGGCGTGCGGCGCGGCGGGCGGTGGTGGTGCCGGTGCCGTGGCAGGCCGGGCAGTGCGCGGTGATGGTCCGCAGCAGTCCGTGCCGGTCGCGGCCGCCGAGGGTGACGGCGACGGAGGCGAAGCCGTCGCAGTTCGGGCAGATCCGGGCCCTAGGTCGGGTGTGGTGCGTCATGCTGGTGGTTCCTTTCGATTGCGGTTGGAAGGAAGGCCCCGGGTGGCGGCGTGCTTTGGCGGCTTGTGCGTCACCCGGTGGCCGCTCATTGCGTGGTGCGGGAGCCTCGACGGCCGCGGCCCTTTGCGGCGTACATGGCCGCGTCGGCGGCGGTGAGGGCGTCGGGCAGACACGGCACCGGCAGATCAGCGATGGCGCAGGCCCCGACCGAGGCAGCCAGCGGCAGCCGAACACCCCTGTAGGAGAGCGGCCGGTGGAGCGCCGTGGTGAGGGCGTTGAGGTCGACGGCGGCCAGGTTGGGGATGACGGCGACGAACTCGTCTCCGCCCAGGCGACCGGCGAGGCCGTGCCGTCCGCACCAGGAGCGGAGCCGGTCGGCAGTCTCGGCGAGCGCGAAGTCACCGGCGGCGTGGCCGTGGGTGTCGTTGAGGGTCTTGAAGTGGTCGAGGTCGACCAGGAGGACGGCCGCGTTCGGGTGCCAGCGGATGACGTGTTCGGCGCGGGCGGTCCATCCGCCCCGGGTGTGCAGGCCGGTGAGCGGGTCGCGGCGGGCGCATGCGAGGCGGCGGGCGAGGATGCTGCCGTGCACGGCCCAGCCGAGTAACGGCGCGGTACTGGCGACTATGTGCGCGTCCATGACGTACTCCTTTGGCGAGGCGAGGGCGGTTGGTCGGTGGAGCGCGGTCCCGGAGGCGGCTGCGTGCTTGGCGGCTTGTGCGTCGCCCCGGGGCCGGTCAGCGGCGGTGCTGGGAAGCGGTTAGCGAGCGGAGGACCACGGCGCAGACGGCGACGGACGCGGCGGTGACGGCGACCGCGAGGAGCAGCGAGACCAGGACGACGCCGACGACCAGGACCACGGCCGTTCCGCCGCCGACGAGCGCGAGCGCGGTGCCGGGGGTGAGCTGCACGGTCGGCCGGGCCGGTACCGGCGCCGGGAGGGGGGCCGGGGTGGGCGTGTAGAGCTGCGAGGCCTGCTGGATGACGGCAGTCGGCTCGACCACCCGGGCGGTGGGCGGGTTGATGTGGCCGGTGGGCTGGGGCATGTCCGGGACCTTGGGGCGGAGCATGACGGGTCTCCCTTCGGGGGTGGTTACTTGACGGCGGTGTCGATGACGGGGGCGAGGAGGTAGCCGCCGAGGAGGAGGACGGCGACGAGCCACCAGGGCGGGCGGATGAGCTTGACGCCGAGGTAGCCGACGACGATCAGGGCGAACCAGAGTGGGACCTGCACGGGGTGTCTCCTCAGCGCCGGGTGCAGTGGTGGGTGCGGGCGGCGAGCTGGGCGGCCGTCTGGCTGGAGTAGTCGGCGGACCAGCCGCAGTGGTCGTTGGTGCACACGGCGGCGTGTTTGGTGTGGCCGTTGCGGTCGCGGTGGGTGCCGATCTGCACCGGGCCGATCCGCATCACGGAGTGGAAGTGGTCGCGGGCGGGCATGACGGGTTCTCCCTTCGGGTCAGGCGAGTTGGGCGGCGATGGCGTCGGCGAGCTGGGGCGGGACGCCGAGGCGGGCGCGCAGGGTGTCGGTGTCGATGTGGGTGCCGGTGCGGGCCTGGTGGTCGGCGGCGAGCTTGCGGGCGTGGTCGACCAGCGCGGCCGGGACCGACGGAAGCGATGAAGCCGCTGGAGCCGGTGCCAGTGCCGGGGTGTCCTCGGCCGCGCGAAGCGGTACCAGTTCGGGCTGCGCTTCCGGGGCGGATACCTGCTCGACCTCCGGCGCCGGAACCGGGACCGTGGGGGCCGGCCGAACCGGCTCCAGGCCCTCGCTCTCGTCCTCGGTGGTGTGGGAGTGGGCGAGGAGGGTTCCGCCGAGGAAGGCGAGGGCGGGCCATCCGGCGATGCCGAAGCGCAGCCAGGCCGGGGGGTGGGCGAGGTCGAGGAATCCGGCGGTGGCGACGTTGGCGCCGAGCGAGGCGACCAGGGCGATCAGGAACCAGCACCAGGCCAGCCGCGAGGGACCGTCCGACCGGAGTCGGCGCCAGGCGGCGACCAGGAGTAGATCCACGCTGATCGGGTAGGCCCAGCCCTTCCAGCCGGTCTGTCCGGCAGCGTCGGCCAGCTCGTGCAGGTGGGCGAAGGACAGAGCTCCGGCAATGACGGCTTGGACCAGGACGGCGTCCAAGCGGAACGCGGGCCGGGCCATCAGAGGCTGCCGGGGTATTCGGGGCCATCAGCGGGGTCGTAGCCAGGCGGGAACGTCCCCGCCGGCGGCTCGGGCAAGGAAGCGGCCAGCGACGGCGCCACCGCGTCAACGAAGTCTCGGTCGGCGCCGGATGCGTCGGCGTAGAGGGCGAGTTGGCCCAGCAGAAGCACAGTGCGGGCGAAGTCCTCGCAGTCGGGGCACATGGCGGGATCTCCCATCAGCAGGCATGGAGGGGGTAGGGACCCGGCGCGAGACGGTCACGCCAACCGGATTGCAGGAGGGAGGAGTCAGGCGGTGACGGGAGCAGGCTTGGCGAGCGGTTCGGAGACCGGGGCCGGGGCGCCGACGACGGGCCGGAAGGGCGCGAGGGCGGGCAGGTTGGGGGCGCGGTCGGCGTAGCGGTTGCAGACGTTCACGGCCGCCCGCAGCGAGGTGTGCGGAGCGCGGATGCGGGCCCAGCCGCCGGAGGAGTCACCAGTCACGGCGATGCCGGGGGTGTCGGTGCGGATCTGGATCGCGGCGAGGACGGCGTCCGGGGCGATGTCCCCGAAGGCCATGTTCGCCGAGGACTCGTCGTTGACCCGGTGGGCGGTGCGGCCGGTGAGCTGGGCCCGCAGCATCGTGATGCCCTTGCCGAGCTCGGAGCCAAAACGCTGCCCGCAGATCTCCAGATAGATCCCCGCGGCCCTGCCGAGCTGGGCGAGCCGGACCAGCGCGGTGATGATCCGGTCCCGGCGCTTCTCCTCGTCCTTGGAGGCGAACAGCGCGAGTTCGGCGACCTCGTCCACCAGGACCACGATCGGCACAGGCCGCAGGTGCTCGGGCAGGTCCCAGATG
The DNA here is from genome assembly GCF_042751995.1 of Streptomyces sp. NPDC059371. Lineage (NCBI taxonomy): Bacteria > Bacillati > Actinomycetota > Actinomycetes > Kitasatosporales > Streptomycetaceae > Streptomyces > Streptomyces sp. NPDC059371. The sequence goes on from NZ_JBHYXD010000083.1 coordinate 28,917, forward strand.
TCGGCGGCGATCTCAGCGTCCGGCACGTTCACCGTGATCCGCTGTTCAGCCCGGATCACCTGATAGACGTCCGCCATGTGCGAGACCAGGGCTTCGAGGAGATCGAGAGCGGTGTCGGGGTTGTCGGCGAGCGCGGAGAACCGGCGCGCCAAGGGGAAGAGCTCGACGCCCTGCTTGCAGTCGATGCCGACCAGCGCGACATCCATCGGGGCGAGGCCCGCCACCAGGTTGCGCTGGTAGACCGACTTCCCCGACTCGGTGGCGCCGAGGGTGAGCCCGTGTGGGACGGCCCGGTAGTCGCGGTAATGCACCGCACCGTCCTCCCGCAGAGCGACCGGGACCCGCATCGGCGCCGGATCGGTCTTCGCGGGCATCTGGACCCGCTTGAGGACGTCGTAACCGGTCATCCGCACCTCGACCACACCCGAGCGCAGCTCACGCGAGGTCACGCCGTACATCCCAAAGGAATGGCGCAGCCGGTCGGTGGCTGCCGAGACATCGAACGCGTCCTGTCCGGGGCGGAGCTTGAGGCGCAGGACCAGGCCGGTCCGGGTCGGGCGAAGGCGCAAGATGCGCGGGGCCCGCGACTCCGGGACGGGCCGGTTGGTCATCCGAGCCAGTGCGAGGCGCCAGCGCGAGGGCGGCACTGTCAGCCTGCACGCGTCCATCACCGACGTGTAGTGCACCAGGACCCGCACCGTGGCGAAGACGGCCCCGAAGGCCAGCCAGTACCAGGCCGGACGCCGCCACCGCAGGACCAGCACGGCAGCAACGATCAAACCCAGGGCGACGGTTAACCCGGTCATGATCAGGCCGCCTTCGACGCCGAACCGGTGGCGGCGAGCGAGGTGACCGCGACCGCGCGGAACGCGATCCCGTGCCGCTTTTGCCCGTTGAACTCGTTCTCCCACGCCGAGGCCACCAGGCCGGTCAGCGCGACCGGGGTGCCCATGGCCAGGTCCTCGGAGACGCCCGGCTCGGGGACGGTGAGCTTCAGGATCTCCACCTCGTCCGGCGTGGAGAACATGACCTCCACCGTCATCAGCGTGACGCCGTCCTTGTCCACGGCGATCTCACCGGTACGACGATCCTTGACCTTCGGCTGCGGAGCCTTGGCGACCATCACGGTCGCATTCGCGGTGTCGACGGGAATCTGACGCATGAAGCGCTCCTCAGGTCGATCAACTTAACGTACTTAGTACGTCATCTTGAGTTCGAGCATGAACCTGTACTGCTTGGTGTGTCAAGTGGGTGTTCTCGACTCCTGTCGGAGCGATGTGCTGCACTAGGTACGACAACCACGGAGAGGGTCTATGGCCGACTTCACTGCTGGGCGCGCCGCGTACCTGCAGATTGCAGACGAGTTCAAGCGCAGGATCCGGGACGGCGAGCTTCCGGCAGGAGAGAAGCTCCCCTCAGAGGCGGAGCTGATGGCGCTGCACTCCGTGTCGCGTACGGTCGCCCGCCAGGCGATCTCACGGCTTCGCGAGGACGGCTATGCAGTCTCTCACCAGGGCAAGGGCAGCTTTGCGGCTCTGCCGGGTGAAGGTACCCCGGTCAAGCGCAGCCCCGAGTTCGAGCTGATCACGGAGTACCTGTCCGAGGTTCGTCAGGATGTACGCCGTCTCGCCGAGCGGATGGACCAGCTTGAGGATCTGGTACGCAAGCAGGCCCAAGGGCGGTGACCAAGACGTCAGCTCGACGCGCGATCTCCGAAAGCTCCTCAGCAAGTCCCCCTAACTTCTCGATCAGTTCGCGCTTCTCTGCCGGGGTCAGCACGGTCACAGCCCTCTCGTCGCCCTCACGGCCTGACAGTTCCTCAACCTGTCGACAACGCTAGGACCGGTCGGACCTACCACCCCGGAAAAACTCTCCGGGGCCGCAGAGAGAAGCGGGTGGACGCTCTTTCCATGCGAGGAATGACGACGAACCTGACGATCGGCGAGCGAGTCGCTTGGTACCGCCGCCGGCGCGGCATGTCCCAGGAGGTCCTGGCCGGACTGGTGGGCCGCACGGTCGACTGGCTGAGTAAGGCCGAGAACAACCGCCTTGAGCTCGACCGGCTGTCGGTCATCAAGAGCCTGGCGGACGCCCTGGACATCTCCCTCGGTGATCTGCTCGCCGAACCGACCCTCATGGACTGGACGCACGACAGCGGTAGGCACACGGTGCCGGCGCTTCGGTCAGCTCTGATGAACTACCGCCAACTCACACCCTTACTGGGACTTCCGACCGAGGGCGAGCCCACGCGGCTGGAGGAGCTGCGGAGGAACGTCACGGAAGTGCTGGATGCCTACCAGGCTTCACGCTACGGCTTCGCGACTCGCCACCTGCCGCTACTGCTGGCCGACGCTCTCATCGCGGCACAGGCCTACGAGGGCCGGGACCGGGAGCAAGCCAACGAGCTCCTGGCGCTCACCTACCAGAGCGCCGCCATGGTGCTCGGCAAGGTGGGCGAGGTGGATCTGGCATGGATCGCGGCCGACCGCGGGTTGGCCGCAGCCCAGCAGTCGGGCAACTCGGCTGTGACCGGCTCCCTCTTCCGGTCCGTGGCTCACTGCCTCCTGACCACTGGCCGCTTCGAGTCCGCCGTGCAGCTCGTAGGCGATGCAGCCGACTACCTTCGGTCTGGACTCGCCGACGCCGCTCCTGACTTCCTGTCGATCTACGGAACGCTTTTCCTCGCTGGGTCGATGGCCGGGGCCCGAGCCGATGACCGCTCGACCGTTCGCGAGTTCCTGGCAGAGGCGGATCAGGCGGCCCGTCGGCTCGGACGGGATGCCAACCACATGTGGACCGCCTTCGGCCCGACGAGCGTCGACATCCATCGCGTTGCCACTGCGGCTGAGCTGGGGGACATGCAGGTCGCTGTCGACCTGGGCCCGCGGATCGACACCAGCAACTTGCCGACAGAGCGGCGGACGCGGCACAACATCGAGGTGGCTCGCGCGCTCAGCGCACACAACCGCACCGAAGACGCGGTGGCGATGATTCTTGAAGCCGAGGCCTGGGCCCCTGAGCAGGTACGGAGCCACTACCTGGCGCGAGAGTTGGTCCTAACATGGATCCGGAATCATCGAGGGCGACCGAGCCAGACCATGGCCGGGCTAGCCGATCGGCTGCACGTGGTCTAACTGGGTACGCTCGGCTGCATGGCAGCGAACGAGCACGAAGCGAAGATGGCGCATCCGCGTATGGCCGCGGGTGCGCTCTTCTTTGACGCCGATGGCCGCGTTCTCATGGTGGAGCCCACGTACAAGGACTACTGGGACATCCCGGGTGGGTACGTCGAGACCGGTGAATCGCCGCTCCAGGCTGCCGACCGCGAGGTGCACGAGGAACTGGGCATCACGCCGGTGCTCGGTCGCCTCCTGGCTGTCGACTGGGCACCGAACGGCGCCGAGGGCGACAAGGTGCTGTACCTGTTCGACGGCGGCGAGCTCGCGCAGGAAACGCTGGAGGGGATCCACCTCCAGGCGGAGGAGCTGAAAGCCATCAGGTTCGTTGCCCCGCATGAGATCGCAGATCGCACGATCCCGCGACTGGCTCGGCGGATCCTGGCAGCGATCGAGGCCCGCACCGAAAGCACTCCGGTCTACCTCGAGCACGGCCAGGCGCCGGGCAAGCAGGCGGCATAGCGGTGGCGGGGGAAAACCCCAAACACTCAGTGTCAGTCGCGGGGGTCATCGTTCGCGCGGATGACAGGGTCCTCGCTGTCCGCCGGGCAGACAACGGCGCGTGGGAGCCGCCGGGCGGAGTCCTGGAGTTGGATGAGGAACCGCAAACCGGCGTAGTGCGCGAGGTCTTCGAGGAGACGGGTATCAGGGTCACCGTCGGCCAACTCACCGGTGTCTACAAGAACATGAAGCTGGGAGTTGTGTCCCTGGTCTTCCGCTGCGATCCATCGGCCGGCACCGAGCGCACATCCAACGAGTCGACTGCCGTTGCATGGCTCACGCCCGACGAGGTCCAGGAGTGCATGTCCAAGGTCTTCGCGATCCGAGTCTTGGATGCCTTGAACGGCAATGGGCCCCAGGTGCGGAGCCACGACGGGGAGTGCCTCATCTCAGCGGGATAGAACTTTCTCTACTTCATCAAGGCGGCTCGCTCCGCTCACCGCGCGGCCCGGTCCCCGGCCGGGCCTGCGCTCCTGTCTCCGCCCCGCTCCAGCCCGGCCGGCGCCCGTGCCGCGCTTAGAGGGGTGCGCCGAGACTCATGAGCAAGTACCCCACGTCGAGCAGGCGCGGTCAGAACAGTGCCTCCGGCGGGGGATCGGCCAGCACCGGGATGGAAGGGACGCCGTAGCCGACTGCGCGTCCGTTGGTGGCGTGCGTGGGAGTTCCCATCCCGTCCGCCGTCGACCCAGGCAAAGCCGAGCAGACGTGGGTCATGGCGTCCAGGTCGTTCGTACAGTGGCGCGCTCCACCTGGACGCCATGACCCACGCCCGCTCCACGATGTGTGGGTCGACGGCGGACGGGATGGGAACTGGGGAGAGCGGTGGGCTGATGGTTTTCCGCTTGCTGAGCGTTCAGAATGAGGTTTGCAGGCGCCGGAAACATATGAAACCGCAGGCGAGTTCGAGTTTGATGGCTCGGACGCACGAGCCACCCGCAGCGCACTCGTACAGGTCCGGCGGGGCGGCGCGCAGTTATGGCCAGACGCCGGTCTCGGCCCAGTCCCGCAGACGACGTCAGGCCGCCACTCCGGAACGCCCACCCTGTCTTCTCTGGGGATGCCCCTCCCGGGGCTGTCCGTGGATCCGTGCGGAAGTGCTGCGGGGCGCATGACGAATGGGACATGCTGATTGTTTTCCGGGGGCGCCAGTTCGGCGCGGTACATGGGGGTTGCCGTGGAAGCGAAGGTCACGTTGGCGGAAGCGTTGATGGAGTTGCGGCGTGAGTTGTATGCCGCGCAGGACGACGGGGCCGGCCAGCAGCTGCGGTTCGAGGTGGAGCAGGCGCAGCTGACGTTGGATGTGGAGTTCCGCCGCGGTGGTGACGGCAAGGTGAAGGTCGAGGTTGGCTTTCCTGGGGTCAAGGCCGGTGCTGAGGCGGGTGGCAGGTTGGAGGCCACGCATCGTCAGACACTGATGCTGAGCCTGCAGGTTCATGACGAGGCCCTGGGCGGCAGCCGTGCCAAGATCCGCCGCCCGTCTACGGAGGACGGTTCCGGAGCCGCCGCCGCGAACTCCACCGGTGCTGAAGCGTCCGAGCAGTCCACGGGTACTGAAGCACCGGATGGGACGTCGGGTTCTGGGGTCGGGGCGAAGCGGCCATGGGAGCGGTGAGATGGACGCACGGCGCCTTGTATGGGTGCGTACCGGGGATCCGGGGGGTTCCGGTTCCGGCTATCTGATCGGGCCCCAGCTCGTGCTGACGGCTCTGCACGTGGTGCTGCCGGACCAGCGGTGGGCGCTGCGGGTGCAGGCGCGGGTGGGGCATCCCCGTTTCGGTGACGTTGTACACCGACAGGCCGAGGTGTGCTGGCCGGATCCCCTTGAAGGGGTTCCGGCCAAGGATGCTCTCGACATGGCGCTGTTGTGGCTGGAGGAGCCTGTCCCTGTGGAGGATGGTCCGGTGCGGTGGGGGCGGCCCGGAGGGATCGTGCCGCTGCCGTTCGACGGAGCCGGTTTCCCCGCCTTCGCCGACGAAGCCGCCCGCGGGAACTTCGAGCACCTGCGGGGCGAGCTGCCGGTGGTGTCCACGTCGTCGTCCGACTGGGTCCTGGACTGCCGGGTGTGGCCGGACCTCGGACACGGCGGCGAGCGGCCGTGGGCGGGCGCATCCGGGGCGGCGGTTTTCTGCCGGGACCGGCTGGTCGGAGTGGCGGTTGAGGACAACCGGCCGATGGGCGGTCGCCGTCTGCAGGCCGCGCCCGTCCACGAAGCGCTCAGCCTGCCCGGCTTCGCCGACCTGGTCACCCGGCACGGCCATCCCGGCACCACTGTGTCTCTGGAGGAGATCACCGCCGGGCAGGCGGACACGGAGCGAAACGAAGACGCCGTGACACAGCCGGTGGTGCCTGTGCCGATCCCCCAACTGGCGACGGCGTTCCAGCCCCGCAGTGTTCTGCGGGACCGGATCGACGCTGCGTGGTCGGACAACCGGTCGGTCGTACTGACACAGGAACAGCCGCGCGTGTTGTCCGGTGGGGGCGGAGTCGGAAAGACCCAGCTCGCCGCCGCCTACGCCACTAACGCCGCCAAAAATCGCACTGACCTGGTCTTGTGGGTGGCTGCCGCCGAGGTACAACAGGTGACCACCCTTTACGCGCAGACTGCCGCCGCCCTGAATCTGCCCGGCGCCAGCGGCGAGGATCTGGAAGCGGACGCCCGCTTGCTGTTGGACTGGCTGCGCAATACAAGCCGCCGATGGCTCGTCGTCTTGGACGACATCACCGACCCGTACGGCATTCAACCACTGTGGCCCGCTAGCCAGACCGGCAGCGGCCGTGTGCTGGCCACCACGCGCAGCAGGGACGCTTCCCTGACCGGCAACGGCCGAATCCGCATCGACATCGACGTCTACACTCCCGCCGAATCCGGCACCTACCTGCAGCAACGCCTCAACGCTGAGAACATGGGCCACCTCCTCGACGACCACACGTCCGAACTCACCCACGCCCTGGGGCACCACCCTCTCGGCCTCGGCATGACCGCCGCCCACATGATCAACGAAGAACTCACCTCCACTCAGTACCTCAACCGGTACAACGATCGGCATGCCCTCCTGGAAGAGCTCATGCCGCCGACCGCAGACACGGAGGGCTACCTCAAGCCGAGACAGCCCACGCAGGTCACCGCCGCCCTCCTGCTCTCCCTCGACGCTGTACGGGCCAGCGACACCACCGGCCTTGCCACCACAGTCCTGCGCCTGACCGCCCTTCTCGACCCCGCCGGCCACCCCCATGCCTTGTGGAACACCCCCGCCCTCCTTGACCACCTCACCACCCACCACACCCCAGCCTCACAAGGCGACACCACCGCATCACACGCACAGGCCACAGCCGAGCAGGCCCACGCGGCCCTCCGCCTCCTGCACCGCTACGCACTGCTGACCTGCGACACCCGGGCCGAACCTCGCGCTGTCAGCATCCACGCCCTCACCGCCCGCGCCACCCGCGAAACCATCCCTGCCGACGAAATGGAGGCCCTCGCCACTGCGGCGGCTGATGGCCTCATCCAGCTCTGGCCCGACCCCGACCAGCACCACGCCGACCAGGCCGCCGTGCTGCGGGCCAACGCCAGCGCGCTCTCCGGCCACTCCAACGATTGCCTCTGGAACCCGGACGGGCACCCGGTCCTTTATCGCGCGGGCAACAGCCTTCTCAGCACCGGGCTGGCTGCCTCCGCCACCGCCTACTGGCAGTACATGATTACGGAAAGTGAGCGGCTGCTGGGCGGCGAGCACTCCGACACGCTCACCGCCCGTGGCAACCTCGCCTCCTCTTACTGGCAGGCGGGCCGGACCGGCGAGGCGATCGAGATCGAGGAGCGGGTGGTGGCCGACCTGGAGCGGCTGCAGGGGAGCGAGCACCTCTCCACGCTCACCGCCCGTGGCAACCTCGCCTCCTCCTACCAGCAGGCGGGCCGGACCGGCAAGGCGATTGAGATCGAGGAGCGGGTGGTGGCCGACCGGGAGCGGCTGCAGGGGAGCGAGCACCCCGACACACTCACCGCCCGTGGCAACCTCGCCACCTCCTACCAGCAGGCGGGTCGGACCGGCGAGGCGATCGAGCTGCTGGAGCAGGTGCTGGCCGACCTGGAGCGGCTGCAGGGCGGCGAGCACCCCGACACACTTACCGCCCGCGGGA
>NZ_JBHYXD010000084.1:0-36567 GCF_042751995.1 Streptomyces sp. NPDC059371
CCCGCCCGCCCCCCCGCCCCCCGGCCCGCCGGCGGCGCGCGCCACCCCCCCGCGTCTGGGCGCCGCGCAGACCGTGTCGGGCGGGGCCGTCGGCGCTCCCGGGAGCCGGACGGCCGCGATCGTGCCGCCGCCGTCGGCGGGGCTCAGCGTCACCTCGCCGCCGCACTGCTGGACCGTGCGGGCAACGATGGACAGGCCGAGACCCGAGCCGGGAAGGGCCCGCGCGTCCGGCGAACGCCAGAAGCGGTCGAAGACGTGCGGGAGTTCGTCACCGGGGATGCCGGGGCCGTGGTCGCGCACGGTCAGCTCGCCGTCCTTCAGCCGGACGTCGATCGTGCCGCCCGCTGGGCTGAACTTCACCGCGTTGTCGAGGATGTTCACGATCGCCCGCTCCAGGGCGGAGGGCTCCGCCCGGACGAACCAGGGCTCCAGATCGGCGGTGATCGTCAGCTCCGGGCCGCGCAGCCGGGCCCTGCGCAGGGCCGCTTCCGCGGTGTCCTGGAGGGACACGACCTCCACCCGGTCGGCCGTGTGTCCCGCGTCCGAGCGGGAGAGCGTCTGAAGATCGCCGATCAGCGCCGCCAGCTCGGTCATCTGCGCCGTCACGGAGGCGAGCAGCGCCTTGCGGTCCGCCGGGGGGATCGGGCGGCCGATCTCCTCGCTCCGGGTGAGGAGTTCGATGTTCGTCCGCAGGGAGGTGAGAGGCGTCCGCAGCTCGTGCCCGGCGTCCGCGATGAGCTGCTGCTGCACCTCGCGTGAGCTCGCGAGGGAGGCGGTCATCGAGTTGAAGGAACGGGAGAGCCGGGCGATCTCGTCGTCGCTCTCCTCGTCGACGGGGATGCGGATGGTGAGGTCCTCGGTGCGGGCCACGTGCTCCACGGCGTCCGTGAGCTCGTCGACCGGACGCAGCCCGGCCCGCGCGACCCAGAGCCCGGCTGCTCCGGCGCCCACGACTCCGATGCCGCCGACGAGCAGGAGCACCAGGGCCAGTTCGTTGAGGGTGGCGTTGGTGCCCTTGAGGGGGACGGCGTACATGGTCGCGGCGTTCTTGACGAGCGTCGTCGTCCCGTCCAGATTGGCGATGGTCAGCGGGACCGTGAGCACCCGCACCGGGTTGCCCTTGGTGTCGCTGCCGTCGCGGAAGGTGCCGTGGCCCTGGACCGGGTTCTTGGCGAGGGCGGTGTCCCCCCCGGCGATCTCGATCTTCCCGGGTGAGATGGAGGCGACACAGACCTGGCCGTCCGCGGTGACCACCTGGAGGTAGGACTCGAACTGGGCCCGGAATCCTCCGGCGTCAGGCGGTGCCTGGCCGGACGGGGCGTTCGGGGTGCTGGTGCAGTTCTGGATGGTGTTGGAGATGTTCCTGCCCTGGGGGCGGGTCGCCGAGGACTGCAACTGGTTGTTCAGCTCGCCGTACAGCTTCCCCTGGACGATGAACCAGCACGTCACCGAGACCGCCGCCACCGCGAACGCCACCGCCGCCGCCACCAGCAGGGCCAGCCGCGAGCGCAGCGGCAGCGTTTTGAAGCGTCGCATCACTCCGCGCCGCCGGACCGCAGAACGTACCCCACGCCCCGCACCGTGTGGACCAGGCGCGGTTCGCCGCCGGCCTCCGTCTTGCGGCGCAGGTACATGACGTAGACGTCGAGGGAGTTCGACGACGGTTCGAAGTCGAAGCCCCAGACGGCCTTCAGGATCTGCTCGCGGGTGAGGACCTGGCGCGGGTGGGCCAGGAACATCTCCAGCAGGGTGAACTCGGTGCGGGTCAGCTCCACCGGGCGTCCCGCACGGGTGACCTCGCGCGTCGACAGGTCCATACGCAGGTCGCCGAAGATCAGCGCGTCGTCCTCGACGACCGCGCCCGCGGATGCCGCGTACGAGCTGCGCCGCAGCAACGCGCGGATGCGGGCGAAGAGTTCGTCGAGCTCGAAGGGCTTGACGAGGTAGTCGTCCGCCCCGGCGTCCAGCCCGGTGACGCGGTCGCCGACCGTGTCCCGGGCCGTCAGCATGAGGATGGGCGTGGTGGTGCCCGCGCCGCGCATCCGGCGGGCCGCGGTGAGGCCGTCCATGCGCGGCATCTGGATGTCGAGGACGACCAGGTCGGGCTGGTAGGCCGTCGCCTTCTCCAGGGCGTCCGCGCCGTCGACCGCGACCTCGGTGTCGTACCCCTCGAAGGCGAGGCTGCGCTTGAGTGCGTCGCGCACGGCCGGCTCGTCGTCGACGATCAGGATGCGCTGGGTGTCACGGTCGCCTTCGGCGGAGCTCATGGGCGTCGGGTTCCTCGGGTGGTATGAGTGGTGATCCGGTGCTTTCAGCCTTGCACGTTCCTGGCCGCGCCGGAATGGATCAGCTTCGTACGGTGCGGCGGCGGGCGGAGGTCCGGCCCCGGGCGGGCCGGGACACGGCGGGGGCCAGTTCGGGCGCGCGCCGGACGGACGGGTGCAGTTCACGGGCGACCGCCAGGGCGAGGCCGAGTGCGGCCGCGTCTCCCGCGGCGGTGGTGTGCTGGACACTCTTGATCATCATGGCGACCTCCTGGCTAGCTGTCGGAACCGCCGGCCCGCAGGGTGGCGAGGTCGGACTTGACGGTGTTGATCGGGATGGCGAAGCCGAGGCCGACGCTGCCCGCGCTCGACGAGGAGGACGAGGAGTCCGAAGCGGCCGAGTACATCGCGGAGTTGATGCCGACGATGTTGCCGTTCATGTCGATGAGGGCGCCGCCCGAGTTGCCCGGGTTGAGCGAGGCGTCGGTCTGCAGGGCCTTGTACGTCGTCGTGGAGGAGCCGGTGTCGCCGTTGAACTGCCGGCCGCCGAACTCGAACGGCCACTGGCCGTTGCCGCTGCCGTCCTGCTGTTGCTGCTGGCCCTGGCCCTCGTCGGTGGAGACGGTCACGTCCCGGTCGAGGGCGGAGACGATGCCGCTGGTGACGGTGCCGGTCAGGCCCTCGGGGGAGCCGATCGCGACGACCTGGTCGCCGACCTGGACGCCGTCGGAGTTGCCGAGTGTCGCGGGCTTCAGGCCGGACGGCGCGTTGTCCAGCTTGATCAGCGCGAGGTCCTTCTTGCTGTCGGTGCCCACCACGCTGGCGGTGTACGACTTGCCGTTGTCGAGCTGCACCTTGATCTGGGAGGCGCCCGAGACGACGTGGTTGTTGGTGATGATCTCGCCGCCGGTCGTGATGATCACGCCCGAGCCGGTGGACGAGCCCGCGTTCGAGGTCGCGCCGATCTCGACGATGCTCGGGCTGACCGCCTTGGCGACGCCGGAGACCGTGCCGCGCTGGCTGGTGGGCACCACGTTGGTGCTGGTGGTGCTGGAGGTGGCGACGGTGTCGTTGCCGGTCAGCTCCTGGAAGGCGTACGCGGTGCCGCCGCCGATCGCCGCGGCGACGATCGCCACGGCGGCGAGCAGAGCGAACGGACCCTTGGCGCGCCGCTTGCCGGCCGGGCTCGCGGGGGGCTCGGTGTGACCGGGGGCCACGGTGGCGAATGCGGCGGTCGTGCCGGCGAGGTCGTGCTCGGGGTAGCCGGCGTACGGGCCGGCGGCGTGACCCCCGCCCCCGCCACCGCCACCGCCACCGTCACCGTCACCGTGGCCGGAGCCGGAGCCGGAGCCGGAGCCCGGCCACACCGTGGTGCCCGGCTCGACGTGGACCGGCCCGGCCGGGTCGTAGGCCGGGGGCGGAGGCCACTCGGGGTTCACGGGGGAGGAGGCGTGCGACTGCTGCTCCGGGTACGCGGACCCGTGGTGGTCGCCCTGGGGGTACTCGCCGCTACGGCGGAAGCTCTCGGTCATGAAAAAAGACTGTCCCCCGATCATGAGAGCTCCCTGAGTGGCCCCTGAGAAGCCCGACAGAACCTCGTATGCCCGATATAAAGACGCTTTCTGCGAGTCGCTTGAGTGGCCCCTGCGGGTGCCTTGAGAACTGTCTGTGAGTGCTCGACCGATGCCTCCGCCGGCGTCCGCGCCGTGCTTCCGGCGTGTACCCGGCCGCGCACCGTGCGTGGTTCCGTCGCCCTCCGGCAAACGGCGGGTTGCGCACCGGTGTTGTCCCGGAACGCCGGGGGCGAACACTTATCCGGCCCCTGTGAAGGCCGTGTGCCGAGAGATCGGTGAGGCCTACGATTCCCGGGCCGGAGGGGGGCTCCGCGGTTACGCCCGATGTCGATGCAAGCGATTGCCGTCGACGGTCGGGCCGGTGCGTCGTACGCCCTTCTCGGGCCACTGACGAGAAGCCACACGCACCCATACCCAGGAGTCCTTAGTGATACCTGCTCTGCGCGCCCGTTGGAGACGCCCCGCCACGGCGTTGCCGACGGCCGCCCTCGCGCTGGCGCTGACCTGCGCCGGCGCCATCGCGGCACAGCCCGCCTCCGCGGCCGGTGACCCGGCCGGACTGCCCGACGCGAGCGTCGCCCAGTCCACCGCGGCGCCCGCGCCGACCGCCTCCGACAAGGAGCTGCGCCACCGCGTCGTCGAGGCCGCCAAGACCCAGGCGACCCCCGGCACGGCGCCCAAGAAGACGCCGTTCATCATCGGCGGCAGCGAGACCACGATCTCCTCCGCGCCGTGGATGGTCCAGCTCTCCTACTACGACAGTGCGGCGGGGACCGGCTACTTCTGCGGCGGCACCCTCGTCGCCCCGAACAAGGTCCTGACGGCGGCCCACTGCGTCGCGGGTCTGGACTGGACGGACAACGGCGCGGTCGTCGCCGGTGCCACCGGTCTGCTGGACGACACCAACGGCACCGTCGCGGGCGTCTACCGCCAGTGGAACCACCCGCACTTCGACGGCTCGACCCTCCAGAACGACGTCGCGGTCCTCACCCTGGACCGTCCGCTGGAGCAGCAGTGGGCGAAGCTGGTGGCCGCGGGCGACAGCGCCTCGTACAAGACCGGCAACTCCGCCACCGTCTACGGCTGGGGCCTGACCTCGGGCGCCGCGGACGCCGACCTGTCGGCGAACCTGCGCAAGGTCACCCTGCCGCTGGTGTCGGACTCGACCTGCAACAGCGCGATGAACACCGTCCTCGGCGAGGACGACTTCATCGAGGGCTCCATGTTCTGCGCGGGCACCCCGGCGACCGGTGTCGACGAGGGCACCAAGAGCCCGTGCAACGGTGACTCCGGCGGCCCGGTGATGTTCGGCGGCAAGATCATCGGCATCGTCTCGTGGGGTGTCTCGGGGTGCACCGCCAAGGGTGCCTACCCGGTGTTCACCAAGGTGTCCTCGTACACCTGGGCGGCCCAGCCCCGCATCGACGACGCCGACCTCACGTTCGACGGCCGTGCCGACCTGCTGGAGCGCACGCCCTCCGGCGGTCTGTTCGAGCAGGACAGCAAGGGCACCTCGCTCACCGCGCGCGCCTACCTGGGCAACGGCTGGCAGAACGCGAGCTGGGTCCTCCAGGCCGATCTGGACCGGGACTTCTACCAGGACCTGATCATGCGGGACAAGGGCGACGGCAAGCTCTACCGCAGCTACATGAACCACAGCTCGGGCGAGTTCGAGTGGATGCAGATCAGTTCGGTGTGGGGCGGCTACAAGTCGTACGCCATCCCCGGCGACCTGACCGGTGACGCCCGCCCCGACCTGGTCGCGGTGGACGCGGACGGATCGGCCTACCTCTACCCGGGCAAGGGCACCGGCCAGTTCTACGGCCGCGTCAAGATCGTCGACAGGGCGTGGAAGAACGTCAAGATCTTCGGTCACGGCGACCTGTCCGGCGACGGCCGCGCCGACCTGCTGGTCCGCAACAGCTCGGGCGTCCTGTACCTCTACCGGGGCACGCAGGTCGAGAAGACCCCGTTCTCGGCGCGCATCCAGGCTCGTACGGGCTGGAACTTCACTTCGTACGTGGCCAACGGCGATGTGACCGGTGACGGTATCGCGGACGTCGTCGCCCGCGACTCGGGCGGCACGCTCTGGCTCTACCCGGGCACCAACAAGGCCTCCAGCAGCCTCTTCGGTACCCGCAAGAGCCTCGGCACCGGCTTCAACCAGTACAACCTGCTGTTCTAGGCCCTCCCGGCCCGTATCGGCACACAGAGATCCCCGCGTCCCTCAGGGCGCGGGGATCTTCGTCGTCCGGGGGGAAGGCGCGTGGGGCGGTCCGGGCCGCCGGGGGCCGTGGCTGCTCGCAGCCGCCGCCCAGGGCCAGGCTGCTCGCAGCGGCAGGACTGCGGTACCAGCGGGGGGCTGCTCGCAGCCGCAGGACTGCCGTACCCGCAAGCGGCTACTCGCAGCCGCAGGACTGCCGTAGCACCAGGCGCGAGGGGAACAGCTTCAGCCGCTCGCGGCGGGAGCCGGGCACCCGCAGCCCGTCGTCCAGGACGAGGTCCACGGCCGCGCGGGCCATCGCCGAGCGGTCCGATGCGATCGTTGTCAGAGGAGGGTCGGTCAGGCCCGCTTCCTTGACGTCGTCGAACCCGGCGACCGCGAGCTGTCCCGGCACGTCGATGCGCAGCTCGCGCGCGGCGCGCAGGACACCGATCGCCTGGTCGTCCGTGGAGCAGAAGATGGCCGGCGGCCGGTGCGGTCCGGCGAGCAGTTCGAGGCCGACCTTGTAGGCGTCGTAGCGGTTGTACGGGGCCTCGAAGAGGCGTCCCTCGGTCGGCTTGCCGGCCTCCTGCATGGCGCGCCGCCAGCCCTCGACGTGGTCGGAGACGGGGTCGCCGACGGCGGGGGTCTCGGCCGTTCCGCCGAGACAGGCCACGTACTCGTAGCCGTGCTCCAGGAGGTGCCGGGTGGCGAGCTGGGCGCCCCCTATGTCGTCGGTGACGACGGCGACGTCGTCGATCGCCTCGGGGCGCTCGTGCAGGAGCACCACGCGGGCGTCCCAGGCGTCGATCTCGGCGGCCGCGTGGTCGTTCAGCGCGTGGCTGACGAGGATCAGTCCGGAGACCCGCATGCCGAGGAAGGCCCGCAGATAGTGGACCTCGCGCTCGGCGATGTAGTCGGAGTTGCCGACCAGGACCATTTTCCCGCGCTCGGCGGCGGCCTGTTCGACGGCGTGCGCCATCTCCCCGAAGAAGGGCTGGCGCGCGTCCGGCACGATCAGGCCTATGAGCTCCGTCCGCCGCGAGGCCATGGCCTGGGCGACCCGGTCGGGCCGGTACCCCAGCTCCTTGATCGCGGCGAGAACGCGCTCGCGCGTGGCCGGGGCAACCGGCCGGGGTCCGTTGTTGATGACATAACTGACGACGGCGGTGGAAGTACCCGCCAGCCGCGCCACATCATCCCTAGTCACCTTGGCCACGCGCGGAGTCTACGCGGATGGACCTACCTCTGGGCAGGGCGTACGGCAGCTTCCTGGGGCTGCGCGGCGGCCTGCGTGGGAGCGGTCCCGTCCGGGCGCGCCGTCTCGTCCGCATCATCCGGCTTTGGCTGGGCCGCCTTGGCCTTCGCGGTGTCCGTGGCGCGCTCCACCTTCTCCGGGGTAACGAATCGGTAACCGACGTTCCGGACGGTTCCGATCAGCGACTCGTGCTCGGGCCCGAGCTTCGCGCGCAGACGCCGTACGTGCACGTCGACCGTGCGCGTACCGCCGAAGTAGTCGTAGCCCCAGACCTCCTGGAGGAGCTGGGCGCGGGTGAAGACGCGGCCCGGGTGCTGCGCGAGGTACTTCAGGAGTTCGAACTCCTTGAAGGTGAGGTCGAGGACCCGGCCCTTGAGCTTGGCGCTGTAGGTCGCCTCGTCCACGGAGAGATCGCCGTTGCGGATCTCCATCGGGGAGTCGTCGTTGACGATCTGCTGGCGGCCCATCGCGAGCCGCAGGCGCGCCTCGACCTCGGCGGGACCCGCCGTGTCGAGCAGGACGTCGTCGATGCCCCAGTCGGCCGTGACGGCGGCGAGGCCGCCCTCGGTCACGACGAGGACGAGCGGACAGCCGGGTCCCGTGGAGCGCAGCAACTGGCACAGGCTGCGGACCTGGGGGAGGTCACGTCGTCCGTCGATCAGGATGACGTCGGCACCAGGGGTGTCGACGAGGGCCGGGCCTTCCGCCGGAGCCACGCGCACGTTGTGCAGCAGCAGGCCGAGAGCGGGAAGCACCTCCGTCGACGGCTGAAGGGCGTTGGTCAGGAGCAGCAGAGAACTCATCGAGCCTCACCCACTCGGGTCGTCCTGCCTTCGTGCACGGTTCGCTCGCCCATAACGTCTGGTTCCTCCTCGGTCCCTGCGAGGACGTTTGCGGCACTGCCCTGTACATGCGGCTCCCGCGCCTCCGGGATCCGCCGCGCCTTCGCGGCCCGTACACCTGCGGTTTCCCGCTTCGTATACAACGCTTCTGAAAGCACAAAAGGACCCGGGGGCTACTCTGCCCGAGTCCTCATGCCCAGCAGAATAGCCCACATGAGCCCAGGTCCGGCAGGTCACATGACGCGTTCGTTCAAGAGTCCACGCCTTGAGACGGTTCCGCGCACCCCTCTGCGGAGGTTTCTGCGTACGGCCGACGGGGTGGACATCGACGCGGCCTACGACCCCGGAACGGAGTCGTCCGGTGACCTTGCGTTCATCGTCGCACACGGATTCACGGGCGATCTGGACCGTCCGCACGTCCGCCGGGCGGCCGGCGTCCTCGCCCGCGGCGGGGCGGTGGTCACCTTCTCCTTCCGCGGTCACGGCGGATCGGGCGGCCGTTCCACCGTCGGTGACCGCGAGGTCCTCGATCTGGCGGCGGCCGTCACCTGGGCGCGTGAACTCGGGCACACCAGGATCGTGACGGTCGGCTTCTCGATGGGCGGCTCGGTGGTGCTGCGGCACGCGGCGCTCTACGGGGAGAACGGCCCCGGGGCCGCGGGTGGTGGACAGGCGGCGGCGCGGGAGCGCGAGGAACGCGCGGAGGCGCGTACGGACGCGGTGGTGTCGGTGAGCGCGCCGGCCCGCTGGTACTACCGGGGTACGGCGCCCATGCGGCGGGTGCACTGGCTGGTGACCCGTCCGGAGGGCCGGATCGTGGGCCGGGTCGGTCTGCGGACCCGGATCCACCACCGTGACTGGGATCCGGTGCCGGCGTCCCCGGTCGAGTGCGTCCCGCACATCGCGCCGACCCCGCTCCTCATCGTCCACGGCGACCGGGACGGCTACTTCCCGGTCGACCACCCGCGCATGCTGGTCGAGGCGTCGGGCGGGCACGCCGAACTGTGGCTGGAGCACGGCATGGGCCACGCGGAGAACGCCGCCCCCGACGACCTGCTCACCCGCATCCGCGACTGGTCCGCCACCCACGCGGGCTAGCCTGGCGGGGTTCACGCAAACAGGTGCGCGGACACCACACACCAGATCGCTGATTGAGGAACGAGATGGCAAAGGGCACGGTGCGTTACTGGGCCGCCGCCAAGGCCGCTGCAGGCGTCGGCGACGAGCCGTACGACGCCGGCACGCTCGCCGAGGCACTCGACGCGGCCCGCGAACGGCACCCCGGCGAATTCGTCCACGTCCTGCGGCGATGCTCGTTCCTGATCGACGGTGATCCCGTGGGGACCCGCGGGCATGAGACGGTACGGCTGGCCGAGGGCGGCACGGTCGAGGTGCTCCCGCCGTTCGCAGGAGGGTGAGCGAGACGATGAGCAACCAGCCGTACGAGGGTCGCCGCGAGGCGTACGACCCCTATCAGCAAGCACAGCAGCAGCAGTCCCAGGAGCCTCAGCAGCACGCCGACTGGCCGCAGCACACCCAGCAGTGGGAGGGGCGGACCTGGGAGACGCAGGCGCAGGCGCCGGTCCAGGAGGCCGACACCTCGTACCCGCAGGGGTACCAGAGCTACGGCGAGCCCCAGGGGTACGGCGGCGCCGCGGGGGCGACCCTGCCGCCCGAGGCCCCGGCGCAGCCGTGGAACCCGGCCCACGCGCCGGCCGCCGATGGCCCGGGAGACCCCTCCCGCCCAGGCGGGAGGCCGGGTGACGGCGGGACCCCGCCCGAGAGCGCGAGCGAGACCGACGTCGCCTACGGGCCCGCCACGGTCACCGGCCAGAGCCGGATCACCGACGCGCAGCGTGCCCGCGCCGAGGGACGGTCGCCGATCATCGAGCCCGGGATCCAGCCGGCCGCGCTGACCGCGCTGCTCGCGCTGCTGCTCTCCGGGACGGCGGCGATCGGGGAGTACGCGCTCGTCGTACCGCTCGTCCTGCTCCAGGCCGTCACCGCGGCGGGCTGGTTCCGGCTGAACGGGATGTGGCCCGCCCGGCAGGGCATCGCGCTGGCGTTCCTGGGCGCGGTGACCGCCGACGTGGCGCTGCTCGCCGCCGGCCGGGAGAACGCGCCCGCCGCGATCCTCGGCACCCTCGGCGTGTGGGTCCTGCTGACCCTGGTGCTCCAGCTCCGCAGCCACGCCGATCCGGACACCCGCATGTACGGCCTGATGGCGACCGTCGTCTCCGCGGCGCTGGCGATCATCGCGACCGGTCATCTGGCGGCCGAGCCGGACGCCGTCACGGTGGGCGCGGCCGCGGTCGCCGCGGCGATCCTGGCCCGCGCGCTGCCGTTGCCCACGGCGGCCTCCGTCGTCGTCGCCCTGCTGGCCGCCACCGGCGCCGGCATCGCGGTCGGCGGGATGACGGACCTGGGCACGCAGGGCGCCTTCCTCGGCCTCGGCGCGGGCGTCTGCGCGCTGATCGGCCACCGGGTGGCGAGCTACGACTACCCCTCTCGCTTCGTCCACTTCACCGCGGGCGTGGCGCTGCCGCTGGCCGCCGCCGCCCCGGCGGTCTACCTGCTGGGCCGCGCTCTGGGCTGACCGGCCCGCCGGGCGGCCGGGCGCGGTCCTCGGGCCGCGCCGATTCGTCACAGGTGATCGACAACTACCTTGAAGGGCCCCCGAATCGGGGGCCCTTCGGGGTTAGGCTCGCGTTCGGTGGCCACTCGGCCTTCCAGACGGGGCCGTCCCAGGTAGGGGAACAACGAGCATGCGCGCACTGCGAATATCCCTGGTTCTGTTAGTCGTTCTCGGCGGGCTGTTCGTACTCGTCGACCGGGTGGCGGTCTGGTTCGCGGAGGACGAGGCGGCGGGCCGCATCAAGAGCAGCGAGGGCCTCGCGTCCACCCCCGACGTGTCCATCGGGGGCTTTCCGTTCCTCACGCAGGTCGCCTCGGGTGAACTCGACGACGTGAAGGTCGGCATCAAGAACTACGAGGCGTCGACGGGCGGCACGGGCTCCTCCGCGGGCACGATCCGCATCGACGACCTCAACGCCGAGATGCACGGCGTCGCCTTCAGCGGTGACTACAGCTCCGCCACCGCCGGCAGCGCCACCGGCAGCGCGTCGATCTCGTACGCCGAACTGCTGAAGGCCGCCAAGCCCGAGCCCCTGGACGTCGGGTTCGGCATCAAGACCCAGGTCATGGGCCTCTCCGACGGCGGCAACGGCAAGGTCAAGGTCGCCGTCGAGGTGACCGTCCCCGGCTCCAAGGCGTCCAAGACGCTCTCCGTGCTCAGCTCCGTGTCCGTCTCCGGCGACACCGTGAAGGTGCACGCCGATTCCCTGCCCAAGCTGGGTGTCCAGCTCGCCGAGGGCCGGATCCGCTCGATCACCGACTTCGAGCAGAAGATCGAGCAGCTGCCCGGCGGGATCAAGCTCGACAAGGTCGAGGCGGCCCACGACGGCGTCGAGGTCGCGGTGAAGGGTTCGGACGTCCGGCTGGTCGGGTAGAGGCCGGACCGGAGGTGGGTGGAAGGCCCGGCCGGAGGGCGGAAAAGGCTCCACCGACAGGCGGAAGGCCTGGCCGGAGGGCGGCTGAAAAGGGCGACCGGACCGGTGGCGGGGCCCACCGGAAGGGATCGCTGTCCGAAAGGCGAGACGACCCCGTCCGTACCGCAGATGGGCAGCCGGGACGGGGACCGGCGGGCCCTCCGGAATCCGTGCGGGACGGGCTTCGACGACGTGTTCGTATCACAGTGCGGACGATCGCGTCTCAGCATCCGACACACCGGTGACATGCCCGCCTGTCCGTCCCTACGATCGGACCCATGAAGCGACAGGCGGATCTCACGAAGCGGCGGGCAGTAGACCTGTGCCGCGTCGCCGCCATGCTCTGTCGCACCTTCTGAGCGGAAGCGTTCCCGTCTTCCGCGAGCCGGGCCCCTGGACCCCTCTTGTCCGGGCCACCATTGCGCCGCGCAGCCCTCACCGGCATGCAGCACCGCGCAGCCTCTCCATCGCACCACCCCGCCGCAACTGCCCCGGAGGAGAACGAGCATGAGCCGCAGCGACGTCCTGGTAGACGCCGATTGGGTCCAGGACCACCTGGACGACCCGAACGTGGCGGTCGTCGAGGTCGACGAGGACACGTCGGCGTACGAGAAGAACCACATCAAGAACGCGATCCGGATCGACTGGACCAAGGACCTCCAGGACCCGGTCCGCCGTGACTTCATCGACGAGGAGGGCTTCGAGAAGCTCCTCTCGGCCAAGGGCATCGGCAACGACACGCTGGTCGTCCTCTACGGCGGCAACAACAACTGGTTCGCGTCCTACGCCTACTGGTACTTCAAGCTCTACGGCCACGAGAACGTGAAGCTGCTCGACGGCGGCCGCAAGAAGTGGGAGCTCGACTCCCGCGACCTGGTCGACGGCTCGCAGGTTCCCGACCGCACCGCCACCGCGTACAAGGCCAAGGCCCAGAACAAGGCCATCCGCGCCTTCCGTGACGACGTCGTCGCCGCGATCGGCTCGCAGAACCTGGTCGACGTCCGGTCGCCCGACGAGTTCAGCGGCAAGCTGCTCGCCCCGGCGCACCTGCCGCAGGAGCAGTCGCAGCGTCCGGGCCACGTCCCGAGCGCCCGCAACATCCCGTGGTCGAAGAACGCCAACGACGACGGCACCTTCAAGTCGGACGACGAGCTCAAGGAGCTCTACGCCGCCGAGCAGGTCGACCTCGCCAAGGACACGATCGCCTACTGCCGCATCGGTGAGCGTTCCGCGCTCACCTGGTTCGTGCTGCACGAGCTCCTCGGTGTGCAGAACGTCAAGAACTACGACGGCTCGTGGACCGAGTACGGCTCCCTCGTCGGCGTGCCGATCGAGCTCGGCGCCAACAAGTAATCCCCAAGGCCTGAAGGACGGAATCGAAATATGTGTGGAGCGAAGGCCGGCGGCCCCGACGCCTCGACGATCAAGCCCGGTGAGACCACGATCCAGGGTCAGGTGACCCGCGACGGAGAGCCGGTGACGGGCTACGTCCGTCTGCTGGACTCGACGGGCGAGTTCACGGCGGAGGTCCCCACCTCCGCGACGGGCCAGTTCCGCTTCTACGCGGCCGAGGGCACCTGGACCGTCCGCGCGCTGGTGCCCGGTGGCACCGCCGACCGTACGGTCGTCGCCCAGACGGGCGGCCTCGCCGAGGTCGCGATCGCCGTCTGAACGGCGGACCGCCGTCGATGACGGCAGTCGACTGAACGGCCGAAGGGCCGCACCCCCGGGGGTTGGACGCTTACCGGATCGGGGTGCGGCCCTTCGGCTTGCCCGCTCCCCGGCCCGCCGGCACTGCGCCGGACGGGTTGTCCGGGCCTACGCTGGTGGTATGTACGCGCGCAGGCGTCGTCTGTATTTCGCCATGATGGGGACGTGCATCGTGCTGTTCGTCCTCGCCTGGGCGGTCGTACGGCTGTGGTCGGTTCCCGCGGCCGTCGCCATGTGCGTGGTGGCCATGCTGATTCCGCCGGTGGCCGCGATGGTGGCCAACCGGCGGGGGCCCGAGGACCGATGGTGGGACGACCCGTCCGGGGACCCGAAGTCCGACGAGTGGTGGGACGAGCTGGACGGCAAGAAACGGCGGCAGCCGTGAACCGAAGGCAGCGGTAGGAGCGGAAAAGGCGTCTATGTCGCGTACGAGGTTGTCCACCGTGGTGCTCGACGCACCCGACGCCCATGAACTCGCCGACTTCTACCGGAGGCTGCTCGGGTACGAGGTGCGGTCGGAGGAGCCCGACTGGGTGCTCATCGGCCCGCTCTTCGACGGGATCGCTCTCGCCTTCGAGACCGAGCCGCTCTACACACCGCCGGTGTGGCCCGCGGGCCCCGGCGACCAGCGGATGATGCTCCATCTCGACATCGAGGTCGACGACCTGGCCGAGGAGACCGCCCGCGCCGTGGAACAGGGCGCCCGGCTCGCCGAACAGCAGCCCCAGGAGGACGTACGGGTGCTGTTCGACCCGGCGGGCCACCCCTTCTGTCTCTGGGTGGACACGCGCACGCGGCGCCGACGAGGTCAGTAGACCAGCGCCTGCGTCCCGTCCGTCATCGCCTCCTGCACGAACACCTGCGCACCCGCGATCCGTACGCCCTCCAGGACGTCCTTCTCCATGATGTCGCGCCGGGCCGCGCACTGGGTGCACAGGGTGATGCGCCCGGCCGCCAGGATCGAGTCGATCAGATCGGGCAGCGGTGCCGCGTGCGGCAGCTCGAACTCGGCGGCGCGGCCCGGCAGCGCGAACCAGGAGGACTCGCCGGTCAGCCAGAGGGAGACCTCGACGCCACTGGCCACGGCCACCGCGGCGACGGTGAACGCCTGTGAGCAGCGCTCCGGGGCGTCGGCCCCCGCCGTCACCTTGATCACGAGCTTGTTCGCCATGGCCGCCATCGTAGTCCGAATCGTGATCAACGCCGGTGCAACCCCGTGTGTAGGCCATGGGTCTCCTGTGCGCGGATATGGAATCCGTGCTTCACCTTCTGTGGGGGGACGTCTTGGTAGTACCCGAAGAATCCGAAACACCGGAAAGACCGAGCGTGTCCGACGACGCGCCGATTGTCGATCCCGGTACGACGCCGGAGGCTCCGTCAGGGCCCAGGCCCCGTCGGCGCGGTCGTACGACTCTGCTCATCGCCACGGCCGCCGTGCTCGGTCTCGTCGCCGGTACCTGCGCCGGATTCCTGGTCCAGGCCCACCGTGAGCCGACCCGGCTGCCTTCGCTGTCACAGCCGGTGCTGACCCGGGCGAAGGGCCCCGGCCCCGAACCCCTGTCCGCCGCCCAGGATCACCGTGTCAGGACGAACGGCGACCTCCGCAAGCTGCTGATCAGCCGGCCGAAGGGCACGAAGGAAGCCCACTGGGCGGACAACGACGGCTGGCTGGACCTGACGGACTACGCGGAGTCCTACGAGAAGCCGGCCAACGTCTTCCCCGACCTCATCAGCGACGAGTTCCGTCGCGCGGCGGTCGTCGGCTGGGACCAGGGCAGCACGTCCACCGTGGAGATCCGCCTGGTGCAGTTCCGCCAGGAGGAGACCCTGAAGGCCGCCGAGTACGCCGAGAACGGCTACTACTGGGCGGAGAAGGAGGGCGGCACCCGCAGTTGGTCCCTCCCCGGCACCGCGGACGGCATGGCGTACGTCCACACGCGTCCCGACTCGAAGCCGGGCTATCTCCCCCTGTACTCGGCGGAGGCGCACGCCTGGCGCGGTGACATCGCCATGGAGGTCTGGGTCTACGACACCAGGCCGATCTCCAAGGGCAGGATCATGGATCTGGCCAAGCGGCAGGTGGGACGACTGTGAGCGAGAACCCGACCGAGAACCCCGCAGAGGTCGCCGCCGAGGGCGTCACCGGGAATCCTGTGGAGACCCCCGCCGAAGCCCGCGCGGAGGGCGTCATCGGGAATCCTGTGGAGACCCCCGCCGAGGGCGTCACCGGGAACCCTGCCGAGGCCCCCGTCGCTCCCCCCGCCGAGGATCTCACCGAGACCCCCGCCGAAGCCCGCGCGGAGGGCGTCACCGGGAACCCCGCCGAAGCCCCCGCATCGAGCCCCGGCCCTGCTCAGAGCGGCGCCGAGTCCTCCGGTGAGGCCGCCGACGTGGCCGCCGGCGAGGCCGTCGCGCCCAGGAAGCGGAAGCGGCTGCGTCCCGGCCGTATCGCCGCCGTCTCCGGTGCCGTCCTGCTCGTCGCCGCCGTCATCGGCGGGGTCGGCTGGACCTCCGTGACCGTGGACGCCGCCGACCGCGATCCCGGGAAGCCCACCTGGCGCTTCCCGAAGCCCGTGAAGGACAAGGACGAGGAGGCGAAGTCCGCCAAGGGCCTCGCCGGCATGCTCCTGCCCTACGGCGAGGCCTACACGCGTGGTCCCGATCTCGGCGAGTTCGGCAACGACGCCGAACTGAACGGACGTCAGGCCACCGCGCTGCGCAAGGAGTCCTTCCGCGACCTGCCCCGCACCCAGCGGCGGCGGCTGGAGAAGGAGATCGACGAAGAGCACATCAAGGGTGTGGTCATGCGCAGTTACGCGAGCGCTGACTCGTACGCGATCTACAAGAAGCAGACCTTCACCGCGAGCGTCACGCTGTCCCAGATGGAGAACCAGCGGACCGTGCGGGACATCTCGAGGTCGCAGAACGAGATGCTCGACTCGCTCGGCATCTTCCGCAAGGGCCCGAAGATCGAGGGCTACAAGAACGCCGGGTGCTTCCTGCCGCCCAAGGACAAGACCGAGAAGCTCGACATCATGTTCTGCTCCGCGTACGTGGGAGACGTCCTGGTGAGCGCCACCGTTTCCGGCATCAAGCCGCTCGACGGCCCGACCGTCACGCGCTTCCTGGCCGCCCAGCTCGACCGGATCACGGACCCGGGGGAGGCCGTATGACCGAGAACCTTGCCACGCCGGACGTTTCGGGGACGGCCACGGAAGCGGCTCCCGAGGCGCCCGTGGCCACCGCACCGGAGGCAGCCGTGGAAACAGCACGGGAAGTCGCTGCGGAAGCTGCGCCGGAAGCACCCGTGGAAACAGTGCCGGAAGCAGCGGTGGAAGCTGCGCCGGAAGCATCCGTGGAAGCTGTGCCGGAAGCCGCAGTGGGTACAGCACCGGAAGCCGCAGCGGAAGCAGCAGCGGAAGCCGCACCGGAAGCAGCCGTGGACGCGACGGCCGAACCGCTCCCGGCGGCACCCCGGGTCAAGAAGGATCGCCGCATCCTTCGCGCCGTGCTGCGCTGGACCGCGGCCACCGTGGTGTTCGCGACGGTCGGCGCGGCCGTCGCGTACGGCATCACGGAGATGCGGCGCACCGATGTCCCGGGCCTCGCCACCGCGTCCGACGGGCGCTGGAACTACCCCGAGATCCAGTTGCCCCCGCTCCCGTCGGGCAGCCCGAGGCCCTTCGCCGAGGCGAACCCGGCGAACGTCCACTACGCCGACCTGCGCAAGCTCCTGCTGCCCGTTCCCGAGGGCGCGAAGGCCGACAAGGACCTGCGCGGTACGGACGGCTGGCTGGCGAGGGCGGACTTCCTCGACGCGTACGCCTCGAAGGACGACCGCGATCACGTCGGCCGGCTGCTGACCGACTACGCCCTGCGGCACATCGCCGCCCGGGGCTGGACCACCCCGGACGGCACCCACACCCGGATCTATCTGCTCCGGTTCGACTCCGCCGCGATCGTCGACTCGCTCCAGCAGGACGAGCTCACGAGCTGGGACAGCCCGAACTTCGCGCTGCGAGACGCGGCCGACGTGCACAGCGACGGGAGTCTCCCGCAGTCCACCCAGGTCGAGAACGTCCCCCACTACGCCTACGAGGAAGCCAAGCCGTACGGCGCCGAGCAGGTCAGGCAGGCGTACCTGGTGGCCGGGGACACCCTCGCCCTGGTCGTGCAGTCCCGCAAGGGCGGTGCGCCGAAGATCCCCTTCCAGCAGACGGTCGTTCTGCAGAGCCAGCTCCTCGGCTGAGCGTGACGGGTCCGGCAGGGCCCACCTGGAAGAGAGGGCCGGGCCCCAGCCGCGTAAGCTGGGGCCCGGCCTTTGTGTACTCCCCCATCTCGGCTGTGCCCGAGCGGGGACCCCGTTCCGCTCACCGAGGAGCACCCGCGTGGAGATCTTCTTCGAAACCCTGCTGGCCCTGGTCTGCGTCGGCGTGCTCGCCTTCGCCGCGCTGACCGTGAAGAAGCTGTACCAGGGCCAGCGCTGACCCCCACCAAGGAACTGTTCAGCTCATGATCGAGATCCCATCGGACCTCCACAAGGACCTGGTCCCCCTTGTCTTCCTGCTCGGCGACTGGGCCGGAGTCGGTGTCCACGACTTCCCCGGCTCCGAGAAGTGCAACTTCGGGCAGGAGGTCAGCTTCACGCACGACGGGCGGGACTTCCTCGAGTACCGCTCGCACAGTTGGGTGCTCGACGAGAACGGCGAGAAGGTCCGGCCGCTGGAGACGGAGACCGGCTTCTGGCGCGTCGACGCCGACCGCAAGGTCGAGGTCGTGATGACCCGCGACGACGGCGTCGTCGAGATCTGGTACGGCGAGCTGGCCGACAAGAAGCCGCAGATCGACCTGGTCACCGACGCCGTGGCCCGTACGGCCGCCGCCGGCCCCTACAGCGGCGGCAAGCGTCTCTACGGCTACGTGAACAGCGACCTCATGTGGGTCGGCGAGAAGCAGACCCCCGAGGTCGAGCTGCGCCCCTACATGTCCGGGCACCTGAAGAAGGTCGTCACCCCGGAGGACGTCGAGCGCTGGGCCAAGGCCCTGCCCGACGACATGCCGGACGACGGGATCGCCTTCTTCAAGTAGGACCCCGCCGCGCGCTCCCGGGCCGCCCTGCCGTTCCCCAGGGCGGCGTCCCCGGGAATGGTCCTAGACTTCCAGTGTGGTGAGCACCGACTGGAAGAGCGACCTCAGGCAGCGCGGCTACCGGCTGACGCCTCAGCGCCAGCTTGTCCTCGAAGCAGTGGACACCCTGGAGCACGCGACCCCCGACGACATCCTCGGCGAAGTGAGGAAGACGGCGTCGGGGGTCAACATTTCCACGGTCTACCGGACCCTGGAGCTCCTGGAGGAGCTCGGGCTGGTCAGCCACGCCCACCTGGGACACGGCGCGCCGACCTACCACCTGGCCGACCGGCACCACCACATCCACCTCGTCTGCCGCGACTGCTCGAACGTCATCGAGGCCGATGTCTCCGTCGCCGCCGAGTTCACCGCCAAGCTCCGGGAATCCTTCGGCTTCGAGACGGAGATGAAGCACTTCGCCATCTTCGGCCGCTGCAAGGACTGCCAGGACCTGCAGAAGTGACAGAAATAAAATCGGCGACCGCGCGGTCGTAGTGTGTATGTCCATGAAGAGTTCCCTCCTGTCCCTGCCCGGCGCCGTTCCCGCCGAGGGCGTGGACGAAGGCGTCGCCGCCCACTACGGCGACCTGTTCCGTGAGCAGCGCACCCTCGCCGACGGCGTCGGCTTCGTGGACCTCTCGCACCGCGGTGTCGTCACCGTCACCGGGGACGACCGGCTGGCCTGGCTGCACCTGCTGCTCACCCAGCACGTCACCGACCTCCCGGCCGGCCAGGCCACCGAGGCGCTGATCCTCTCCGCGAACGGCCACATCGAGCACGCGCTGTACCTCGTCGACGACGGCACGACGGTGTGGATGCACGCGGAGCCCGATACCCAGGACGCGCTGGTCGCCTACCTGGAGTCGATGAAGTTCTTCTACCGGGTCGAAGTCGCCGACCGCACCGCCGACTTCGCGGTCGTCGAGCTGCCGGCCGGTTCGATCGCCGAGGCCCCCGAGGGCGTCGTCGTCCGCGAGACGCCGTACGGCCGTGAACTCTTCCTGCCGCGCGCGGACCTGGACTCCTGGGCGCAGAAGTCCGGACCGCCCGCCGGACTCCTCGCCCACGAGGCCCTGCGCGTCGAGCAGCACCGGCCCCGCCTCGGCTTCGAGACCGACCACCGCACCATCCCGCACGAGCTGGGCTGGATCGGTACCGCGGTGCACCTCCAGAAGGGCTGCTACCGCGGCCAGGAGACGGTCGCCCGCGTCCAGAACCTGGGCAAGCCCCCGCGCCGCCTGGTCTTCCTCCACCTCGACGGCAGCGAGGTCGTCCTGCCCCCGCACGGCACCGAGCTGCGCCTCGCGGGCGAGGACCCCGCCGGCCGCACGATCGGCTTCATCACCACATCCGTACGCCACCACGAACTCGGCCCGATCGCCCTGGCCCTCGTGAAGCGCAATGTGCCGGTGGACGCCCCGCTGATGGCGGACTCGACGGCGGCGGCGCAGGAGGTCGTGGTCGAGCCGTAGGGCTCACATCTCCAGAAGGACGGTGAACGGGCCGTCGTTCGTCAGGGAGACCCGCATCCGGGCGCCGAAGCGGCCCGTGGCCACGGTGGCGCCCAGGGCGCGGAGCTGGGTGACGACCTCGTCGACGAGGGGCTCGGCCGCATCGCCGGGGGCGGCCGCGTTCCAGGTGGGGCGGCGCCCCTTGCGGGCGTCGCCGTACAGCGTGAACTGGCTGATGACGAGCAGCGGCGCGTCGATGTCGGAGCAGGACCGTTCGTCGGCCAGCATCCGCAGCGACCAGAGCTTGCGGGCGAGTTGGGCCGCCTTCTCCTTGGTGTCCTCGTGGGTGACCCCGACGAGGACGCACAGGCCCTCGCCGCTGATCTCGCCGACCGTCCCGCCGTCCACGACGACGCTCGCGCCGTCCACTCTCTGCACCACCGCACGCATGCGGACCATGATGCCGTGTCATGGCTGCGTCGCGCGTTGCGGGCCCTTCGCGTGATTTTCCGGCGTAACCAACCCGCCATCTGGGGCTGATCGGGTCACTCGGTCACATAGCGGCCATCTGGGGTGGCACCATGCGGGGTGTTGCGGTCCGGCCGTTGGGCGGACCGCGCCGGTCGAGGGGACGGTAGAGGTACATGAGCACATCGAGGACCGGGCGGACCGGAGCCGTGTCATTGACCCGTACGAGCGCGCGGGCGGAGGCGATGACGGCCCGGACGCCGGTGCAGCGCACCGACAGCGGCCCGCTGGCGGCCGATCCGGCCCCGGCCGGCATCGTCGTGCTCCGCCTGCCCGAACTGCGGACACTGCGCCGGGACGCCCAGCGGGACGAGGCGGACCTCAGCTATGTCCGGCGGCTGCTCCAGGGACGTATCGACATCCTGCGCGCGGAACTCGCCCGCCGGGGGGAGCGCCGGATGCCCGCGTCGGCCTCCGGACACCTCTCGCCCGTGGACCGGGGGAAGCACTCCGTCGTCGAGCGGCTCTCGGAGATCCTCACGGACGCGCCGGCCCGGTACCGCTCCTCGGCCCGCCATGTGACCGTGGGAACGCCGCACGGCGAGGAGTACCGGGCACTGGCCGCCGACATGCTCGCCGAGGTGGAGCTGTCGGACCTGGAGGCCCGTACGGACGACGAGCTGGGCGCGGGGCTCGGCCGTCTCGTGCGGTACGAGCGGCAGGTCTCCCGGCGGCGCCAGCAGCTCCAGCGCACGGCCGACGATTGCAGCGCCGAGATCGCCCGCAGGTACCGTGAAGGGGAAGCACAAGTAGACGACCTGCTCATGTGACGTGGCGGCCCCGGCGATCCCGGAGCCGAGGGGCGCGCCGGCATCCAGGAGGCGCGCTTCCGCTCCGCGCGGGCGAGGGCGCCGTCCGGGGCACGACCCGGCCGCCGCCTTCCGAGCGGGTCCCCGTTCCGGAAGGCCACCGCCGATGTCCGCAGCTCCCCGCCAGCCCGAAGGCTCGCCCATATCCGACGGCTCGCCCATATCCGACGGCACCCGGGGTGTACCGGGTGAGCCCGGTGCACCGGGCGCCCCGAGCACACCCCGCACGGCTCGTACGCCCGGTACGGCTTCCGGCCCCGAGAGGACTCCCCGGTCCGGCGCGTCCGGTGCGACCGGCACGTCCGGGACGCTCCCGGTGCTCGCCGAGGTCGTGCGGTCCGGCTTCGTCGAGGGGCACCACCGCGGCAGTCTGGTCGTCCTGGCCGCGGACGGGACGGTCGAGCTGGCGCTCGGCGAGGTGACGGCACCGGTCTTCCCGCGCTCGTCGAACAAGCCCATGCAGGCGGCGGGCATCCTGCGCGCGGGCCTGGACCTGGCCGGGGAGCGCCTCGCCCTGGCCGCCGCGAGCCACTCCGGCGAGATCTTCCACCGTGACCTGGTCCAGAAGATGCTCGTCGAGCACGAGCTGGACGCCGGACAGCTCCAGTGCCCGCCGGACCTGCCGCTGGACCCCGTCGAGGCCGAGACCTACCTCGCCTCCGGTGCCGTCCGTGACCGGGTCACCATGAACTGCTCCGGCAAGCACACGGCGATGCTCGCGGTGTGCGCGCAGCGTGGCTGGTCCACCGAGTCCTACCTCGATCCCGGGCACCCCCTCCAGCAGCTCATCCACTCCGTGGTCGAGGAGGCCGCCGGGGAGCCCGTCGCGGCGGTCGGCACGGACGGCTGCGGGGCGCCACTGATGGCCATCACCCTCACGGGTCTCGCCCGCGCCTTCCGGTCCTTCGTCCTCGCGGCCCCCGGCTCCGCCGAACGCCGGGTGGCCGACGCCATGCGCGCCCACCCCGAGTACGTCGCCGGCACCCGGCGCCCCGACACCTGGCTGATGCGCGAGGTCCCGGGCGTCCTGTCCAAGATGGGCGCCGAAGCCGTCCAGGCGGTCGCGCTGCCCGACGGCCGCGCCCTCGCCTTCAAGATCGACGACGGCGGGACCCGTGCCCTGGGCCCCGTCCTCGCCCGCGGCCTGGACCTGCTGGGCGTGACGGGCCCGGTGGTGACACGGATCGGCGCCGCCCCCCTGCTGGGCGGGGGCCGCGAGGTGGGGGAGATCCGGGCAACGTTCTGACCCGGGATCGGGGCGGCCTTTTCCGACCGGGATCCGGGTGGGGACGGCCAGGACCGGCCGGGAGGGGCCGTGCGGAAATCCGCGCGACACCCCGGCCGGGGTCCGCCTAGCGTGGCTCCATGACCCCGCACGAAGCCCTCGCCGCCCAAGACGCCATGGATCCCGGAGATGCCGGAGACACCGGAGACGTACACGCCAGGAGCGCGGACGCCGGAGGCGCGGGAGGCACCGGTGGCGAGAGAGAAGCCGGTGGCGAGAGAGAAGCCGGTGGCGAGGGAGAAACCGGTGGCCAGAGAGAAGCCGCAGACGTGCGAGAAGCCGGAGGCGCGGACGCCGGTGGCACGGACGCGGCCGCCGACGCCGCCGCCGACGCGATCGACGTACGACCGATCACCGCTCCCGACCTCCGGGACTGGCTGCGCGCCGTGAAGACGGGGTTCCTGCAGGAGCCGGTCGTCTCGGACGAGGACGTGGAGAACCGCAGGTCGGCGTTCATCCTGGGCAGGACCCTGGGCGCGTTCGACGGCTCCCGCTGTGTGGCGACGTTCCGGTCGTTCCCGCAGGAGGTCACCGCGGTCGGCGGGGCGGCCGTCCCCGCGGACGCCATCTCGAACGTGACCGTCTCTCCCACGCACCGCCGCCGGGGCCTGCTCACCCGCATGATGACGGCCGACCTGGCGGCGGCGAGGGAGCGGGGCGACGTCGTCGCGACCCTCATCGCCGCCGAGTACCCGATCTACGGCCGGTTCGGTTTCGGCCCGGCGACCACCTCCACCGAGTGGACCGTCGACGTGCCGCGCACCGGTCTCGACCCGCGCTGGGCGGGCCCTGCCGACGGTGGCCGTATCGACCTCCTGGACGCCGAGGACGTCCGCGAGGCGGGACCCGGACTGCACGAACGGCTCCGGCGCGGCCGGCCCGGCGTGATCAACCGCGACGCCCGCTGGTGGCAGATGAACACCGGCGTGCTGAGGTTCGCCGGCTTCCCCTGGAAGGAACCGTTCTACGCCGCCTATCGCTCGGCGTCGGGCGAGATCGAGGGCCTTGTCTCCTACACCGTGGACGACGACTGGGGAGACTCCAACCAGCCCCACGACACGGCGGAGGTGAGGTGGCTGCTCGCGGTGTCGACGGCGGCCGAGCGCGCCCTGTGGAGCTACCTCTGCTCCATCGACTGGGTCACCCGGGTCAAGACCGGCCGACGTGCCCCCGACGACCTGCTGCCGCAGTTCCTGCCGGACCCGCGTGGCGCCCGTATCACCGGCCAGACGGACTGGCTCTGGGTGCGGATCCTGGATGTCGTACGGGCTCTGGAGGCGCGGACGTACGGCACCGCCGGGACGCTCGTGCTGGATGTGCGGGACGAGAGCGGACCGGACGGAGGCCGCTTTCGGCTCCGGGCCGCCCCGGACGGTACGGCGACCTGCGAGCCGGTCACCGAGGAAGCGGACCTGTCGCTGTCCATCGCCGATCTGGCGACGCTGTGGCTCGGGGACGAGTCCGCGGTGCGGCTCGCGGCGCTGGGCCGGGTGCGGGAACGGCAAGAGGGCGCCGCCGCTCTGGCCGACGCCCTGCTGCGTACGTCCAGGCGACCGTGGTGCCCGGACGTCTTCTGAACGGTGGGTGCCTGTAGGGGCGTTCTCCTTCCGTGCGGGTGGCGGGCGACTGCCGATCCGTAGCGATTCAGTTGTGTGGTGCTGACTGACCGTGCTCCCGGCTCCCCTCCGGAGGGGAGCGCGGTCAGCCGGACTGGCGGACGGTGTCGTCCGCTCAGCCGGACTGGGCGAGCAGCATCACGAGGATCACGGCCCCGATGCCGCTGACGGTGGTGTTCCGGGCCTTGAGCCCGACGGACAGCGCGACGAACGCGATGATGCCCATCGGCCCGTACTCCCACTGGATGAGTTGCTCGAATCCGATGGCCAGGGCGGCGACGGCGAGGGCGACGAGCGGCATGACGGTCCCTCCTTCGGGTACGGAGGGTGGACCCCGTCAGCGGAACTCGGCGACCAACCCTGCGGATGACTGACCATGTTGTCCAAGTTGGTAACCAACTTACGCTTTTTATTTGGAAGTTGGAACGACTCATAACCATCTATCAGGTAACTGCCGCAAGATGGCCGGAAGTTGTAGGGTTTTTTGTCATGGTCCCGGAGCATGCCGCCGCCAGTGGACGGAACAGGCCGCCGAGGTCGCACGGTGAGGTGGCCGACGAGCTGCGCAGCCGGATCAGGTCCGGTGAGCTGCGGGCCGGTCAGCGCATGCCGACCCAGGCCAGACTGGCCGACGAGTTCGGCGTCGAGCGGGGCGCGGTGCGCCAGGCGCTGCGCATCCTTCAGTCGGAGCGCCTGCTCGTCAACGTGTCCAAGGGGAGCCCGGCGACGGTCGCGGACCACCCCGAGAGAGCTCTGACCGGGCCACAGGTGCGGCCCCAGTCGACCATGGTGGCGCTCGCCCCGCGGATCACGGCGGCCTTCGAGGTCCCGCACGTGGCGATCGACGCGCTGTGTCTGACCGCGGTGTCGCTCACCCTCGCCATGGGCGAGCCGTTGCGCGAGATTCACGCGGGACGCATAAAACCGGCCAGGGTCGACGTCCGGGTGCTGCCTTCCCAGCCGCGACATCGACCTCGCGTTTCCCGCGTCGGTCGACCACGAATACCTGGAGATATACGACGCCGAGGGCACGCAGTCGATGCTGTTTCCCTTCAGGCAGGGGGTGGGACTGCGGGACACCACGTTCGTGGAACAGTCCCACCTCTGGTTCAACGCGCTGTGGGAGACGATCAGTTCGGAACCGCTGATCACGAACTGACGGCCGGTCCCGCCACCAGCAGGGCCAGGACGACGGCTCCGATGGAGCTGCACGTGGGGTTCTTCGCCTTGATCCCGATGGTGAGCAGCAGCAGACCGACGATGCCCGTCGGTCCGTACTGCCATTGGACGAGTTGCTCGAAGCCGACGACGAAGACGGCGGAGAGGAGGGTGATGGCGGGCATGGTGGTTCCTCCTGCTTCTCTTCGGTGACCTGCTGGGGGTGCTGGGTGCCGTGGATGGGTGAGAGGAGGCAAAACTTCCGCCATCTTGGCCAAGTTGGTAACCAACTCTGGTTAGGTTGTCCCCACTTGGTAAGTGTCTATAAACAACTTTCGAGTAACTCCCCAAAGATGGGAGAGAGTTGTACCGTTTGGTCGTGGCTCAGGAGAACGTTGTGGTGAGTGACAGCAGCAGAAGGCTTTCGCCCCAGGAGATCGCCGAGGTCCTGCGGCAGCGCATCCGCACCGGCGAGCTGAAGGCCGGCGACCGTCTGCCCACCCAGGCGGAGCTGGCCGACGAGTTCGGCGTCGAGCGCGGCACGGTCCGCCTCGCCCTGCGCGAGCTCCAGGAGGGCGGCCTGCTCAGCAACGTCAGCAAGGGTAGTCCGCCACGGATTGCGCAGGTCACTCCCACCCGCAACGGACCACAGCCGACCATGTTGGGCCTCGCCCCGCGTCTCACCGAGGCGTTCTCCGTCCCCCATGTACGGATCGACGCGGCCTGTCTCACCGCGGAGACGCTGATGCTGGCGCTCAGCGAGCCGGTGCGTCAGATCCACGACGGAAGGATCCGCCCGGAGCGCATCGACGCCCGGATCCTGCTGCCCAGCCGGGAGATCAACCTGGCGTTCCCCATCTCCGTCGACGACCGCGGCGACGACGACCCGGTCCACAGGCGCTGGCTGGAGCAACGCAACGCCCAGGGCCACGTCCTGCGCCACAACCTCCAGTCCCTGCGCTCCTCGCACGGCATCGAGGTCCATGTGACCTTCCGGGCCCTGCCCTTCACACCGCCGGTGAAGCTGTACCTGCTGAACGGGACGGAGGCGCTGATCGCCTACTACATGATCGCCAGGAGGGAAGAAGAGATCTCGGCCGACGAGACGCTGGACATGTACGACACCCTCGGCACCCAATCCCTGCTCTTCTCCTTCGAGAAGCAGGCCGGCGGTCGGGATGCCGCCTTCGTGGACGAGTCCGAGAAGTGGTTCAACGCCCTCTGGGAAACCATCACCACGGACCTGAAACTCAACTAGTGACTTCTGATACGACGCAGACTGATGCGGTGGCGACACAGACGGAGAACCTGCGGGACACGATCACCCGAGCGCGCTTCGTGCTCTTCGACTTCGACGGGCCGATCTGCCGGCTGTACGCGGGGCACGCCGCCGAGAAGGTGGCCAGGGATCTGGTCGACTGGCTCGAACGGCAGGGGATGCGGGGCCTGTTGACCCCGGAGGAGCGTGAACACCCCGATCCGCTTGTGGTCCTGCACGCGGTCGACCGGCGGCGTCCGCGCAGTGACCTGGTGGCCGAGCTGGAGGCGCGGTTCACCCAGCAGGAGCTGAAGGCGGTGGCCAAGGCCTGGCCCACCGAGTACGCCGACGCGGTGATACGGACCTGGAAGGCCGTCGGCGCCCGGCTGGCGATCACCACCAACAACTCGCCCCGCGCAGCCGCTCGTTACCTGGAGAACCGCGGCCTGGCCGAATGCTTCGCGTCCCACATCTACGGCCGCACCGAGGACCTGCACCACCTCAAGCCGGACCCCGACTGCCTCAACCGGGCCCTGAAGGCCCTCGGCGCGGAGCCGTCGAAGGCGCTCATGATCGGCGACGCCCCCTCGGACCTGTACGCGGCCCAGCGGGCCGGGGTTCCGTTCCTCGGCTACGCGCGTCACGAGGACAAGGAGAAGCAGCTCCGGGACGCGGGGGCCGAGCAGGTGGTGACGTCCATGAAGACGGTGCTGCAGGTCTTGTGGGGTCAGCGCTGAAGGGGCGCGGGCCGTGCCCCGACGGGGTGAACCGTGAGGCGTCCGCTTGGCGGCACGCGGGCGCCGTAGCCGCTGCTCAGTGCCCGCGTCGCGGCAACGGGTGGACGGGCCTTCGCCCAGCGGGCTCTGCGTGCTGACGAGCGGCTCTTCTGGGATCATGCCCGGTCACGAATGGTGACGGAGTACCGTTCTCCTCTCTTTCTCTGTGGGTGCGGTTGCGTGAGAGAAGGGTCAATGGCACCTGAATCGGTTTCCTTGGCTGTGCGGCGAGCGGCAGCGGTGAGTGGCGACGCGGGAGTGGTCGAGGGACCACTCCACGGCTACCACCATGAGACGTATGTCGTTCCGCTGCCGGGCTGGACGGGAGAGGCCGAACCGGTTCGCTGGAAGTGCCGCGAACCGCGACCCGGACTGCTGTGGTTCGACCGGCGCTGTTTCGCGTCCGAAGAGGAGCTGCTCAGCGCGTTGCAGGGGCGTATCGGGGGCATCCCCGACCTCATCGAGGCGGTACCCACCGGTCTCCAGCGGTTCATCGAGGGCGAGACGCTGGGAGCGCTGTACGGATCCGGCAGCGGGATCCCCCCGTCCCTCTTCGGACAAATCGTTTCCCTCTTCGGGCAGTTGGCCCGTGTGAAGCCCGATTCCCTGACCGCGGAACGGACATGCGCATCCGTTTACCGGGCTTCCGAAGGTGACACCGACGGCTTTTTGGAGCGGCTGATCCTGTTCACGGAAGAGGAGGTGTACCAGCGGAATATGCCAGATTTCAAAGGCCTGTTCTACGATCTCGGACTGGACGGCGCCTCCTTCGGAAAGCTCCGTGAACATGTGTCGGGACTGACCCGCCGCCCTTTCTGTCTGCTGCACGCCGATCTGCACCGCGAGAACTTCGTGGTCGACGGAATGGGCCGGCTCTGGACGATCGACTGGGAACTGGCGATGTTCGGCGACCCGCTCTACGACCTGGCCACCCACCTTTACTTGATGCGGTATCCGCGGGGCGAGGAAGACCGGATGACCGAGCGGTGGTGTGAGACTGTTGAGAGCGTGACCCCCGGCAGTTCGGCCGGCTGGGAGGCGGACCTGCCCAAGCTGCTCGCCTTCAAGCGGGCTCAGTCGGTGTTTACGGATGTGATTCGCGAGGCAATCTTCGTCTGCGAGCACGCAGAGGGAGAAGCGCTCACGAAGGCAAGCCGGAAGATCTGGGAGGTGGTGGAGCGGGCGCGGGAGCCCTTGGGTATCGGGGCGGAGGTGGATGTCCGGGAAGCCAGGACAGCTCTCAGCGATTGGCGCGAAAGGTGCACGGTGCAGAAATCTCGATTTATATGACAGATCTGGATGAAATAGGCTGACCCGAGGTGGCGATGGAGTGCTATGACTCAGGGCAACCAGGGTATGTACAGAAAACTGAATGACTCCGGTGCGATCCGGGCGGCCGCGGAGTACATGAGGCCCGGCCGAAGTGTGCTCTTCGACTTCGATGGCCCTCTGTGCCGTCTCTTTCCGGACGGATCCTCGGCACCGTTGGCGGAAGCGTTGCGCCGTATCGTCGTAGAGCGCGATGCTGGAGAACTTCTCCTGGGTGAGGCTGAGGTCTCGATCGATCCGCAAGTCGTGTTGAAGACTGTTCACCGACAGCGCCCCCGCAGCGACTTGGCTGCGGAGCTGGATGAGCGGTTGACCGACGGCGAGTTGGCGGCAGCTGTGATCGCACCGCCCACACCCGGCGCCGAGCTGTTCGTCAGACGCTTGGTGGCAGCCAGGGTGGGCGTGGCTGTGGTGACGAACAACTCCCCCGTTGCCGTCGCCGCGTACCTGCGGAGAGTCGGTATCGACAGGTGCTTTGAGGGGCACATTCACGGCCGCACTGACGATCCTGGGCGGCTCAAGCCCGATCCGGACTCCATTCATCGGGCGCTCGCAGACCTCGGGGTTGAGGCGTACGACGCCTTGATGATCGGGGACATGCCTACGGATCTGCATGCGGCACGCGAGGCCAAGGTGGCCTTCGCGGGCTACGCCCGTGATGAGTCCGAGGCCGCTGAACTGTGGGAGGCCGGCGCCGAACTCGTCTTCTCTCGGATGGAGTTGTTGTCGGCCGTCATGGTTCCGGCCTCTTCCTGACCGCCCGCACGACAGGCACCATGAACAGGATCAGGTCAACAAGGGTGCCAACAGGGGGGTTTGATGGCTGGGGGAAGTTCGTCGCCGCTCGGCGGCAGGGTGGCTGCGGGCTGGGCGAGGGCCGAGGGGGTGGTGACAAAGGTATTGCTCCTGGTCATCTTCGTCATCGGATTGATCGCGCAGTTCGTGAAGCCGGTGGGTGATGCATTCGAAGGCAAGGCGTATCTCGGTGGTGCGCTGCTCAGCCTCGTCGGGTACGTGCTCTACGCCGAGGTGCAAAGGCTGAACACAGCTCATGAGGCGCAGCGGGAAGGAACGGGCGCTCTGCACATCGTGGCCCGCCATCTCCAGGAGGAGGTGCAGCGGCTGAACGAAGAGGTCCGACATCTCCACGAGGAGCGGCTTTCGAGGGTGCAGGACCTGGTCACCCCTGACGATCTGAAGGCCGAGTTCGAAAAGGCCCTTGAGGCAGGAGGGAATGTCCGGTTTTCGGCCATGGGATTCACGGGCGAGACGTTCGCGAGGCCTCTTGAACGAATATTGGAGGCCATTCCTGAGAACCTCGAGCGCACGCTGCAATTACGCGTTCTCGTGCCCGACTTCACCAAGCCGCTGGAAGTGCCGGGGCTGGTGGGGGCGGACGGTAAGGTCAGGGATGCCCCGGCGTTCCGACAGAGCCTGGTGCAGCAGATCGAGGGTTACGAAGCCTTGCTGAAGCGGCAGGTGGCTCGCATGAGGCACAAGCATCAAGGGGAACTCACTGTCGAGTTTCGGGTCATGCATATGTCGCCTTCTCTGAAACTCTACTTCATCAACGATGACCAGGTTTTCGAGGGCATTTACGACAAGATCGAACTCCGCCAAGGTGAGTACGACTCGGGAATCCGAACAGGGCGGGAGGGAGAGTCCGATGGTGGGCAGATCCTGGACCTGCTGGGCTTCGACTCGTTGCTGACGCGCTGGAGTTGGGACGATGATCAGCGATCGCGCGATGTCATCGTCCGTCGTCAGAAGCTCTTCAACACCTTCTGGGAGGCTGCGCACGATCTCTCGGAGATCTCCGGGAGATCGGTTCGGTAACCGCATGGTTGCTGCGCGAGGTCGCCCAGCATTGTGATCAGGAGCTTCACCCGGCCCGGCTCCTCGGTTGGGGCGAGCGGGGTGAAACCTTCATTCAGGTGCTCGGCGCGCAGGGTTTCGCCACGGCGTGGATCCGGGCCGACAGGATCCGTGACCCGGTCACCGGTCCCCGGCCATGCGTAGGCTCGTGACCATGAGTGACACCGGACTGCGCGAACGCAAGAGGAGACGGATGTACCAGTCCGTCTCCGACACCGCCATCGGCCTCTTCCTGGAGAAGGGGTTCGACGCCGTGTCCGTCGCCGAGGTCGCGGCCGCCGCCGAGATCTCCAAGCCGACGCTGTTCCGGTACTTCCCGTCCAAGGAGGACCTGGTCCTGCACCGGTTCGCGGACCACGAGACCGAGGCCGCGCGGGTCGTCGAGGAGGGCCGGGCGGCCGGGCGGTCCGCGATCGACGCGCTTCGCGAGCACTTCCTGGACGGTCTGCGCCGGGAGGACCCCGTCACCGGGCTCAACGAGCATCCCGGCATCCTCGCCTTCCACCGGCTGCTCTACGGGACGCCCTCGCTGGTGGCGCGGATGTATGGGTACCTGGAACGGTCCGAGGCCGCGCTCGCCGATGCCCTCGGGAAGCCGCTCGGCGCCGGGCTCGACGCACGGCTCGCCGCCGGACAGATCACGGCCGTGCGCCGCGTCCTCGCCGAGGAGAACCTGCGACGGATCGCGGAGGGGGAGCGGGTGGCTGCCGTACGGCCGGACGCGGTGGCGGCCGCCGAGCGGGCCTTCGCGCAGCTCGCGGCCGGATTTCCCGGGCTGGCCTGACCCGCTCACGCGTGCTCGGGCCCGCCCGGCCCCCGGCCCCAGGAGTGCAGTAGCGTGCCTAAGTTAAAAATGTTACTCGGTTACGTTATTCCGGTACTCTGGCTGGAATGACGCACCCCGACCCCGCCCGTCGTACTGCCCCGGACCTGCCGCTCGCCCGCTCCCTCTCCCGTTCCCTCTCCCGCGAACGCGCCTTTCACGACACCTGTCGCGCCGCCCTCGCCGCGATGGTCGACGGTGCCGAGGAACAGGTCGTCACTGGCGAAGACGTCTCCGCGTCCGGGGCCGACGCCGAAGTGCTCGGGTATCAGCTGCGCAGCCAGGCGAAGGAGATGCGTGAGTTGCCCCAGGGGCCCCTGTTCTTCGGCCGGCTGGACTTCCAGGACTCGGTGGCGGCGGCCGGCGACCACGCCGGGCAGAGCTATCACATCGGGCGGCTGCGGATCAGGGAACACCCCGCCGCCCCGCCTTTTGTTGTCGACTGGCGGGCCCCCGTCTCGCGCGCCTTCTACCAGGCGGGCGCCCGCGACCCCCAGGGCGTCGCCGTCCGCCGGCGCTTCGGCTGGGCCCCCGGCAGCCGCGGCGACTCCGCCGACCTCACAGGTCTCGAGGACGAACCCATCGGGGTGGAGCGGCCGTCATCGGGCCCGGCCCCGCAGGAGCCGGCCGGCGCCGGGAGCGTGGAGGACGGCGCCGCTCAGGGAGGCTCGATCCTCACCGAGGAGATCGAGCGCCCCCGCGTCGGCCCCATGCGGGACATCGCCGCCACCATCCAGCCCGAACAGGACGATCTCGTACGAGCCGATCCGGCGGCCTCGGTCTGTGTGCAGGGCGCCCCGGGCACCGGCAAGACGGCCGTCGGCCTGCACCGGGCCGCCTATCTCCTCTACACGCATCCGCAGCGCGTCCGGCGCGGCGGACTGCTGATCCTCGGCCCCAACCGCACCTTCCTGTCGTACATCGCGGAGGTCCTGCCCGCGCTCGGGGAGACCGGTGTGCGCCAGTCGACCATCGGGGAGGAGATCGCCCGCCGTCCGGTGACCGGGGAGGACGGCGAACGTGCCGCGGTCGTCAAGCACGACGCCCGGATGGCACGGGTGCTGCGCCGGGCGCTGTACGGGAACATCGGCGTGCCGGACGACGACCTCGCGGTGCCGGACGGCACCTACCGCTGGCGGGTCCCCGTCGCCGTACTGCGCCGCATCGTGGACGACGTACGAGCCGAGGAACCGCCGTACGCCGTCGGGCGGGAGCGGGTGCGGACACGGGTCGTGCGGTACGTGCGGGCACGGGCCGAGCTGCGGGCCGGGCCGCAGACGAACGCCTGGGCGCAGCGGATCTCGCGGGCCAGGCCGGTCGGCGCGTACGTCGACGCGGTGTGGCCGCGGGTGCGCCCGGAGGAACTGCTCGCCCGGCTGCTCACCGACGCCGAGGCGCTGGAGCGGGTGGCCGACGGGATCCTCGACGCCGAGGAGCGGAAGGCGCTTCTGTGGGCGAAGCCGCCTCGGTCGTGGAAGTCGGCGCGCTGGTCGGCCGCCGACCTCGTCCTCCTCGACGAGATCGCCGGACTGATCGAACACCCCGATGGATACGGCCACTTGGTGATCGACGAGGCGCAGGACCTGTCGCCCATGGAGTGCCGGGCCATCGCGCGACGGGCCTCCTTCGGGTCGCTGACCGTGCTCGGGGACCTCGCGCAGGGTACGACTCCCTGGGCGGCGCGGGAGTGGGGCGAACTTCTGGCCCATCTGGGCAAACCGGAGGCCGCCGTCGTCCCGCTGACGGTCGGGTTCCGGGTGCCCGGAGCCGTCGTCGAACTCGCCAACCGGGTGCTGGACCGCCTGGACGTGGGCGTGCCTCCGGCCCGGTCCCTGCGCAGGGACGGCGAGTTGAGAATCCGGCCGGCCGCCGATCTCTCTGCCGAGACCGTCGCGGCCGTACGGGAGGCGCTCGCGCACGAGGGGTCCATCGGGGTCATCACCGCGGACGCGGACGTCGCGAAGGTGCGGGACGCGCTGTGCGCCGCCGGGCTGAGCGTCGCCGGAGTCGACGAGCTCGGCGCCCGGATCGCGGTGCTGCCCGCGAGTCTGGCCAAGGGCCTTGAGTACGACCATGTGGTGGCCGTGGAACCGGCGGCGATGGCGGAGGCCGAGGCGCGGGGCCTGCACCGGCTCTACGTGGTGCTGACCCGCGCGGTGTCGCGCCTGGACGTGATCCACGCGCGCCCGCTGCCCTGGTGAGCCGCGGCCCGGCGATTCGGCCGGTTCACCAGGACAGCGGCGACCGTCGAGGGAAACCGACCGCGGGGCCCACGGCCTGAGAGTGGGCGGGACAGAACGACGGCCGGTGCCCCGCTCAAGCCCCTCAGGCCGCTCAGGCCCCTCAGGCCGCTCAGGCCGTGCGGGCCGCGACGCCCTCAGGCGCGCGGGCCCCGCACTACCGCCGGGCCGCGCGGCGCCGTACGAACAGGACCGCGCCCGCACCGGCGGACACGGCCGCGGCGGCGGCACCCGCGAGGGGCAGTGCCGGGCCGGAACCGGTGGCGGCGAGGTCACCGCCGGTGGTGGTGTTCGCTCCACCGCCCGTGCTCCCGGATCCGCCCGTGCTCCCGGATCCGCCCGTAGACCCGGATCCCCCCGTGGTCCCGCCTCCGCCGGTGGAACCCGAACCGCCCGTGGAGCCGCTCCCGCCGGTGGAACCCGAACCGCCCGCCGAGCCGCTGCCGCCCGTCGAACCGCCGCCCTCGATGTGGAGCAGGATGTCGGCCTTGTCGTTCGCCTTGTTCACGTCGTACGGGCGGGCGTCGGAACTGAGGGTCACCGAGCCCTTGGCTCCCGCCACCGCTTTGTTGATCTTCAACTTGAAGGAGTAGGTGTTCACCTGGTCCTCCTCCACCCAGTACTGCCCGATGTTGCAGGAGTAGGTGCCGGCTACCGGGGTGTCGCAATACCGGAGTCCCTTGACCACGGTCGTACCCGCGGGAATTTTGATCAGGGTCCGGGTTGGCACCAGGTCCGACATGCTCAGCACCCACGCGGGACCGGCGTTGGTGAACTTCACCTTGACGTCGACCGTGTCCCCGACCCGGCCCTTCAGTGCCGTTCCGGACGCCTGGTAGTCGGCCGTGTTCACCGTGTTCACCCGCACGCGGGCCTTGGCGGAGCCTTCCGAGCCACCGCCGGGCAGAACGGCGCCGGGCCGC
The DNA here is from genome assembly GCF_042751995.1 of Streptomyces sp. NPDC059371. NCBI lineage: Bacteria > Bacillati > Actinomycetota > Actinomycetes > Kitasatosporales > Streptomycetaceae > Streptomyces > Streptomyces sp. NPDC059371. Next base: position 34,598 of record NZ_JBHYXD010000084.1, read on the forward strand.
GCCACCAGCTTCGCCGCGGGAGCGGTTCCGCGTACGGGCTCGTGGGCGTATTCATCGCCGCCGTCGTATTCGTAGTCCCGGACGATGACGTCGAGTTGGTCGTACAGCGCCCTGTCGAGAGCTTTGAAGGGCAGCTTGTCGGGGGCGTAGACGACACCGGGCTCGACGGTCTGGTCGAACTCGCAGGTCAGAAGGGTTCTGGCCGGCAACTCGTCGTACACGCCGATGTTCCAACGCACGCAGTTCGAGGGCACGTCGGCGAAGTCCAACCCCTTGGTGACGTAGTACCACAGATAGATCTTGTCCAGCGCCTCGGTGCCCGTGGTGCCGAAGGTGACCGGCGCCTCGAAGGTGGTTCCCGGCTTCACTCCGTCGATCGGTGCGGTGTTCAGCACCAGCCCGGTCCCGGGGCCGTCGGCCATCGCGGAGGGAGCGCTGCCCAACGTGATCAGCGCGCCGGCGCCGACGACGCCGACGGCCCTGCGAAGTGTGCGGAGGCTGTGCCCGGAGCGGAGCATGCGGTTACCTCTGGATTGAAGTGGCGGATATGCAAGGTGAATTGCGGGTTGCAAGTCCCGGACATCAGACACGCGCAGAGGTCGAACAGTTGTACCGGTGCCGTCGTGATCGGTCGCGGGGTCACGCCTTCGTGGCGTGGCACACTTTTGCAAGCAGGTGCTTGCAATAGTTAGCGACGATGAGGCAAGGTGGGGGCATGGCATCGCTCAACGTCGGCAATCTCGGTGAGTATCTGCGGGAACAGCGGCGCACCGCGCAGTTGTCGCTGCGGCAGCTCGCCGACGCCGCCGGGGTGTCCAATCCGTATCTGAGCCAGATCGAGCGCGGGCTGCGCAAGCCGAGCGCGGAGGTGCTCCAGCAGGTCGCCAAGGCCCTGCGGATCTCCGCCGAGACGCTGTACGTGCGCGCCGGCATCCTCGACGCCGAGCGGGACCGGGACGAGGTGGAGACGCGTGCCGTCATCCTCGCCGATCCCACGCTGAACGAGCGGCAGAAGCAGGTGCTGCTCCAGATCTACGAGTCCTTCCGCAAGGAGAACGGATTCGAGATCGCGCCGGCGGACGAGGCCGGTCACGGCGGCGAGGTGCCCGGCACCGACGCACCCGAGACTCAGGACATACCGGACGCCCAGCCTCCACAGGACACCGCCGTCCGCGGCCCCCGCACGGCCGACGGCAGCGATGCCGGTCCGCAGCAGAGCGCGAGCTGACCGCATGCGGATCACCAAACCCTCAGCTGAAAGCGATTACGGGAGGACCATCGTCATGGCCATCACCGACGACATCCGCAAAGCCGCCACGGACCCGACCCCGCTCTACTTCCTCGCCGGCACCGCCGACCTGGCCGTTCAGCAGGCGAAGAAGGTCCCGGGCATCGTGGAGCAGATCCGCGCCGAGGCCCCGGGCCGGATCGACACCGTGAAGAACATCGACCCCAACGCCGTCCAGGAGAAGGCCACCGCCCGCGCCAAGGTGGCGCAGGAGAACCTCCAGGCCAGGGTGACGGAGATCCTCAGCACCCTCGACACCGACCTGAAGAAGCTCGGCGAGTCCGCCCAGGACCTCGCCCTGCGCGGTGTCGGCGTCGCCGCCGAGTACGCCGTCAAGGCGCGCGAGACGTACGAGAAGGTCGCCGAGCACGGCGAGCAGACCGTGCGGACCTGGCGCGGCGACGCCGCCGAGGAGATCGAGGACTTCGCCATCGCCGTCGAGCCGAAGGCCGAGCCGGTCGAGGTCAAGGAAGAGGAGAAGCCGGCGGTCGCCGCCGAGGACGCCCCCTCCAAGAAGAGCCCGGTGAAGAAGGCCCCGGTGCGCAAGCCGGTTGCCAAGAAGACGACTCCGCCCGCGAAGTAGGCGAGCGAAGCACCACGATTCCGCCGTGCGCGGACGGGCCGGGCACTCTCCGAGTTCCCGGCCCGTTCTCCGGGTACGGTGGCCGTAGAGACGACACGA
>NZ_JBHYXD010000085.1:0-36474 GCF_042751995.1 Streptomyces sp. NPDC059371
CGCCCTCGCCGGGATCCTCCTCGTCACCATCCAGTACGAGATCAACGAGGTCATCACCGGCCTCGTCGGCGTCGTCCTGATCGGCTGGTCCTTCTGGTCCTCCGTGCGCCGCAACAAGGCGCTCGCCGAGGCCGAGGGAAAAGGCCCGACCTCGGACGAGAAGGCTGAGGTCTCGTCCGGGGTGTGACACCCCGCAGGTTGAGGAACGCTCTGAGCGGGGCGGTCGCGGAGGAAAGGTCCTCGGCGGCCGCCCCGCCGCATACCAGACACGTGGGGGGCCGAATGGGCATCTGGCAGGACCTGTGGCGCGGCCGCTCGGCGGACTTCGACTCCGGCAGCGCCGCCTCCAACTCCATCGAAATGACCAAGCGCAACCACACGGTCTCGCTCACCAGGCAGGGTGCGGCCAGCGGCAACCTCCGCATCAACCTGTCCTGGCGGATGCGCACGTCCGATATCGGCGGACCGCAGCGCGGCAGCCTGCTGCGCCATCCCTTCCGCACCTTCAAGCCGGAAGTGGTGCAGGCGCACACCCAGAGCATGGTCAACGTCGACCTCGACCTCGGCGTCATGTACGAGCTGACCGACGGCACCAAGGGAGTCGTCCAGCCGCTCGGCAGCTTCTTCGGCGAACTCAACGCCCCGCCGTTCGTGAAGCTCAGCGGCGACGACCGCTTCGGTTCCGGCTCGGGCGAGACGGCCTACGTCAACCTCGACCACCGCGACGACATCAAACGCCTGCTGGTCTTCGTCTACATCTACGACAGCACCCCGGCCTTCGACCGCACGCACGCCGTCATCACGCTCTATCCGAGCAACGGCCCGCGCATCGAGATCGGCCTGGAGGAGCGCCATCCGCAGGCCCGCTCCTGCGCCGTCGTGATGATCGAGTGCAACAAGGGCGAGGTGACCGTGCGCCGCGAGGTCCGGTTCGTGTACGGCTTCCAGGCCGAACTCGACCGCCTCTACGGCTGGGGGCTCCAGTGGGGCCGCGGCTACAAGTCGAAGGCCGACCGTTAGGGCCTGTCCGGCCGGCCCGCGGCGCTCCCGCACGGCCGGCCCGCGGCGACCGCCCCCGCCGGACTCAGCGGGAGAGGAACTGCGGCCCCTGCGGCGGGAGCCGGAAGTCCGGGTCGGCACCCGCGCCCACCGCCTGCGGGAACCCGTACGCGGGCTGCGTGGCCGGGGCGCTCTGCGGCTGCGGGTAGCCGTAGGCGGAAGGATCCTCCTGGCGTCCGGCGGGCCCCGGGTAGCCGTACGCCGGGCCGGTCGAGGCCGCCGCGGCGGGCCCCGGATAGCCGTAGGCGGGCTGTTGCGGGACGGGAGCCGGCTGCTGCGTGACCGGGGCCGCGTGCTCGGGCGGCAGCGGCTGCGAGGTCTCGGGAGCCGCCGCGGGCGCGGCCCAGGCGGCCGTCTCCGGCGCGGACCCGGCCGCCGCGGCGGCCTCCGACTCGTCCACCGAGATCCCGAAATCGGTCGCGAGCCCCACCAGACCGTTGGAGTAGCCCTCACCGAGCGCCCGGAACTTCCACCCGTCACCGCGCCGGTACAGCTCGCCGCAGATCAGCGCGGTCTCCGCACCGGTCTCCGGCTTGATGTCGAAGTACGCCAGAGGTTCACCGTCCGCGACGGCCGCGTCGTACAGCAGAATGCGCAGATCACGTACGTGGTCGAAGGTGACGTCGTCCGCCGATGCGACCAGGAGAATCTGTCCGACGCCGGGCTCGACACCCGTCAGATCCGTCTGGATCGTGTCGGTGAGGCCCTCGGCGCCGCGCTTCTTGCCGAGCCGCCAGACCTTGCCCGACGGATGGCGGGGCTGGTTGTAGAAGACGAAGTCCTCGTCGGATCGCACACGACCGTCGGGGCCGAGGAGCAGCGCGGAGGCATCGACATCGGGGACATCCTGGCCGGGCGTCCAGCGCAGGACGGCGCGCACCGCTGTAGCGTCCAGCGGGACGTTCGACCCTTTCAGCATCGCGTGCGTCATGCGGTCATCCTGCCCTGTCGGTCCTGGTCACGACAATGTGGGGTCGTTCCGGAACCGGCCGGTGTTGGACATGGTGGAGTTACCTGAACTTCACGCCCGGTGGGAATCTCTGACATGGAACCGTACGTACTATTACCGGCCACATCACATTCGGCCACCTAGCCGCCGCGGGGGAGTCCCATGCGTCATTTCGGTCACGTCACCCCGGAGGAGCGGCAGCGGCTCTTCCACCAGGAGCCCGGCGTCTTCACGTCCGACTCCCCGGCCAGAGTGCTCGCCGCCGCCCTCGGCGCGACGCTGTACAGCCCGGCCACCCGGCCGACGCTCGCCGACGACATCATCAAGCAGGCCGCACGCGGCGTCGTCTCCATGGTGCTGTGCCTGGAGGACTCGATCGACGACTCCGAGGTCGTGGGCGCCGAGGAGAACCTGGTCCGCCAGTTCACCGACCTCGCGGCCCGCCCGGACACCGGCGAGCCGCCCCTGCTCTTCGTCCGGGTCCGCTTCCCCGAGCAGATCCCCGACCTCGTACGGCGCCTCGGCCCAGCCGTCCGGCTGCTGTCCGGCTTCGTGATGCCGAAATTCACCGAGGAACGCGGCACACCCTTCCTGGAGGCCCTCGCCGCAGCCGAGGCGGAGAGCGGCAGGCGGCTCTTCGCCATGCCCGTCCTGGAGTCACCCGAGCTGCTCTACCGCGAATCACGCGTGGAGACCCTGGAGGGCATCTTCCGCGCCGTCGACAAGTACCGCGACCGGGTGCTCGCGCTGCGCCTCGGCGTCACCGACTTCTGCTCCTCCTACGGGCTGCGCCGCGCCCCCGACATGACCGCCTACGACGTCCAGGTCGTCGCCTCCGTGATCGCCGACGTGGTGAACATGCTGGGGCGGGCCGACGGCAGCGGCTTCACCGTCACCGGGCCCGTCTGGGAGTACTTCCGCGTCCCGGAACGCATGTTCAAGCCGCAGCTCCGCCGCAGCCCCTTCCTGGAGGGCGAGGCGGAGGAACTGCGCGAGAGGCTGCTCGAACACGCCATGGACGGACTGCTGCGCGAGATCACCCTCGACCAGGCCAACGGCCTCATGGGCAAGACCTGCATCCACCCCTCGCACGTGCCGCCCGTCCACGCACTCTCCGTGGTCAGCCACGAGGAATTCAGTGACGCCCAGGACATCCTCAGGCCGGAGCGCGGCGGCGGGGGTGTACTGAGATCGGCGTACACGAACAAAATGAACGAGGTGAAGCCGCATCGCGCCTGGGCCGAGCGCACCCTGCTGCGCGCGGAGGTCTTCGGGGTCGCCCGCGAGGACATCGGCTTCGTCGAGCTGCTCACCGCCGGACTCCCGGCGTGAGCCGGTCCGGCCGAGCGACGCGCACCCCCGACAGCAAGGAACAGATGAACACCCCAGCGCACGACCCGAACCACCCCGGCGGCGGCAGCGGCCCGGACGGCGTGAACGGCCCGGACCCCTCGACCGCCACGGACCCCGCGGACGACGCGGTGTGGACCGGGACCTGGGTCGCCGAGCGGCTCGGCGTCGAGCTCGTCGGCGACGAGGGGCTGAGCGGCCTGCTGGGGCTCGCGCTGCGACGCAACCCCAAGCGCGCCCACCTGCTCGTCTCGAACATCCTCGGCAAACACGTGCCGCAGTCGCCGGCCGTGGTCCACGGATACGGCGTCGAGCTCGGCCGACGCGTGCGCGAACTGCTGGGCACCGAGGACGCCCGCTCGGCCGTCGTCCTCGGATACGCCGAGACGGCCACCGGGCTCGGCCACTCCGTCGCGGACGGGATCGGCGTCGCCCCCTACCTCCACTCCACCCGCCGCCCGGTCCGCGGAGTCCGGCCGGCGGGCGGCTTCGAGGAGTCCCACTCGCACGCCACCTCGCACCTCCTCCTGCCCGAGGACCCGGGCCTGCTCGCCGGCTCCGGCCCGCTGGTCCTCGTCGACGACGAGTTCTCCACCGGCAACACCGTCCTCAACACGATCCGCGACCTGCACCGGCGCTACCCGCGCGACCGGTACGTCGTCGTGGCGCTCGTCGACATGCGCTCGGCCGCCGACCACGCGCGCTTCGAGAAGTTCGCCGGAGACATCGGCGCCCGCGTGGACCTGATCGCGGCCGCGTCCGGCACGGTGCGCCTGCCCGAGGACGTCCTGGCCAAGGGGACCGCCCTGGTCGCCCGCCACGAAACGGCGGTGCCCGGCACCCCCGCCGCCCCGGACACCGGCCCGGCCGTCCGCGTCGACCTCGGCTGGCCCCACGGCCTCCCCGACGGCGGACGGCACGGATTCACCCCCGGACACCGAATACGGCTGGAGGCGGCCCTCCCCGCCATGGCGGCACGGCTCGCCGACGCCCTGCCCGACGACGCGGGCCGCGTCCTGGTCCTCGGCTTCGAGGAACTGATGTACGCGCCGCTGCGACTGGCCCACGAGCTGGAGCGGTCCGTCCCCGCCGAGGTGTGCTTCTCCACCACGACCCGCTCCCCGGTGCTCGCCCTCGACGACCCCGGCTACGCCATCCGCAGCCGCATCGCCTTCCCGGCCCACGACGACCCGGACGACGGCCCCGGCGAGCGCTACGCCTACAACGTCGCCGGCGCCGGCTTCGACGCCGTCGTCGCGGTCGTGGACTCCACCGCGGACACCCCCGAACTGCACGCGCCCGACGGCCTGTTGGCACAGTTGGCGGCGCACACCCCGCACGTCCTGCTCGCCGTCGTGCCCTCGTACGCGCCCGTACGGCCGTCCACCGAAAGGCCCTCCATGCTGCCCGAGCCCCTCCGCGGCCCCGCCTTCTCCTCGTACGCCCCCGACGAGGTCGGCTGGCTGCTGCGGGACCTGTCGGACGTGACGCTGGAGGCGCCGACCGAGGAGCGCGAGGAGGCCATCCAGAGCGGCGGCGCCCACTACGCCGAGTCGCTGCCGGTCGAGTACCAGCCGAGCACCGAGTACCAGGAACTCTTCCAGGCCGCCCTCGACACCTCCGCCGCCCGGATCGCCGAGGCCGTCGGCGCCGTGACCGAACTCGTGCTCGCCGACCGGTCCCCGCGCCCGGTCCTGGTGTCCCTGGCCCGCGCCGGCACCCCCGTCGGCGTCCTGATGCGCCGCTGGGCCCGGCACCAGCACGGCCTCGACCTGCCGCACTACGCCGTCTCCATCGTCCGCGGCCGCGGCATCGACGCCAACGCGCTGCGCTGGCTCGCCGCCCACCACGACCCCGCCGACGTCGTCTTCGTCGACGGCTGGACCGGCAAGGGCGCCATCACCCGCGAACTCGCCGACGCCATCGAGGAGTTCGAGGAAGCCGAGGGCATCACCGGCTTCGACCCGGAGATAGCGGTCCTCGCCGACCCGGGCTCCTGCGTGCGCACGTACGGCACCCGCGAGGACTTCCTCATCCCCTCGGCCTGCCTCAACTCGACCGTCTCCGGGCTGATCTCACGCACCGTCCTGCGCTCCGACCTCGTCGGCGAACACGACTTCCACGGCGCGAAGTTCTACCGCGAGCTCGCCGGCTCCGACGTCTCCGTCGCGTTCCTGGACGCCGTCGCCGCCCACTTCCCCGATGTCGCCGAATCGGCCCGCGACCGGGCGAAGGAACTCCTCGCCGCCGACCGCGAACCCACCTGGGAGGGCTGGGCGGCGGTCGAACGGATCAGCGAGGAGTACGGCATCCACGACGTGAACCTCGTCAAGCCGGGCGTCGGCGAGACCACCCGGGTACTGCTGCGCCGGGTCCCCTGGAAGATCCTCGCGCGCGCCGGAGCGGGCGCCGACCTCGACCACGTCCGGCTGCTCGCCGGACAGCGCGGGGTGCCCGTCGAGGAGGTCGACGAACTCCCCTACACCTGTGTGGGGTTGATCCACCCGAAGTACACGCGTGGCGCCACCGGTGCCGACGGCAAGGCGGTCACCCTCTGATGTCCACGCCCAAGGTGCTCGTCGCCAGCGACCTCGACCGCACACTCATCTACTCCTCCGCCGCGCTCGCGCTCACCATGCCGGACGCCCGCGCGCCCCGGCTGCTCTGCGTCGAGGTGCACGAGAACAAGCCCCTCTCCTACATGACGGAGACGGCCGCCGGGCTGCTCACCGAACTCGGCGACATCGCGCACTTCGTGCCCACCACGACCCGCACCCGCAAGCAGTACCAGCGCATCAACCTGCCAGGCCCTGAGCCCGAGTACGCGATCTGCGCCAACGGCGGACATCTGCTCGTCGACGGTGTCACCGACCTCGACTGGCACAGGGCCGTCCAGGAGCGGCTCGCCGCAGAGTGCGCGCCGCTCGACGAGGTGCGGGACCACCTGATGGCGACCGCGGACCCGCACTGGGTGCGCAAACACCGGATCGCCGAGGACCTGTTCGCCTACCTCGTGGTCGAGCGGGAACTGCTGCCCGAGCAGTGGGTCAAGGACCTCGCCGTGTGGGCGGAGAGCCGCGGCTGGACGGTCTCGCTGCAGGGCCGCAAGATCTACGCCGTGCCCGGGCCGCTCACCAAGGGCGCGGCCGTGCGCGAGGTCGCCCGCCGCACCGGCGCCCCGCTCACCCTCGCCGCCGGGGACTCGCTGCTCGACGCCGACCTGCTGCTCGCCGCCGACCGCGGCTGGCGTCCGGGGCACGGTGAACTCGCCGAGGCCGACTGGACGGCACCGGCGATCACCGCGCTGCCGGAGCGGGGTGTCCTGGCGGGGGAGCGCATCCTGCGCGAGTTCGTGGGCGTCTGCGCCGAGGCAGGCCGGGGACTCGTCTGAACGAATTGCGGAATGCGTAATTCCGATTCTTGATCCGGTCCCGTGGTGACGGGTGTGCCGGGGGCGATCAGCCCCTTGGCGCCCCGGCCCGGGACCGGTGTCGTTTTGACCGGCATGTCGAACCGTGTTCGGAAGAGAGCCCGGACTGCCTGAATCCGGCGCTTTCCGCCGGCTCGGGATTCCGACGGGCTCGGGTTCGCGACACGCCCGGTCCGCGACGCGTCCGGTTCGGGTCGGCTTGGGGGATGTGTCGAACTTGCCCCCCGCGCGGTCCCGTTGGTGTGACCGATGCCATGCCGACGCGACACGCCCGGGCCCGATTCGGGACGAGGCTGAAGAGTTGCTAAGAAATCCCCGCGGTCAGCCGCAGCAGCCGCCGCCGCAGCAACCGCCTCCGCCGCCGTTCGAACGCGGCTGGGGCGCCGGCGCGGACGCCGAACCGCCCCGCGCGACGGCGACCGCAGACAGCAGTTTGACGGTGTCGTCGTGCCCGGCGGGGCAGGCCGCGGGAGCGGCCGACTCCGCCATGGGACGGCTCAGTTCGAAGGTGTCGCCGCAGGTCCGGCAGCGGTACTCATAGCGAGGCATGCGCACAGGTTAGCCGGAACGGGCCGTCGTCCGGAGGGCTCGGCGGGTCTCGTCGCGCGTGGCGGAACAAGCCTTCCGGGGTGGGAGTTACGGCTGCTCGCGCTGGGTGAACCAGGGGAACTCGTTGAGCTCTGAGCTTTTTTGTCTCGTTGCTGATCGAAGGGATTGGATTGGTCGCTGATAATTTAATAGGGCCGCGACGAGCCGCAAGGTCGGGGAGGGGGGCTCGCAGCCGCGAAAGCGGCCGCTGCAACTACCCGCGCGCGCAGATCCGGAGTGCGGAGGGAGACGCAGTCGTGACCAGGACATGGCATCGCAACGATGCCTCGAATCCCCTGTCTTTGGGCCGCCAGGGCGCGGGAGGGCGCCGTGGCTGACACATCCGGACCGCAGCGCGGTCGCGGCAGCCGTCGCAAGCCCTCACAGCCCTCCGCGCCGACCCGACTGGCCGCACGCCTGAAGCCGTACGCGCGGCGCCTCAAACCCGCCTATCCACGCCCCGGTCGGACCGGACTGCGGCGCTGGCTGCCCTCCTGGCGGCAGTGGCTCGGCGCCTTCGCGCTGTCCATCGGCCTGAGCGGTTCGCTGCTCGTCATAGCCTATGCGGCAACGGACATACCCCAGAACCTGAACACATATGCCACTCAGCAGGACAATGTCTACTTCTGGTCGGACGGCACGCCGATGGCCCGTACCGGCTGGGTGCGACGCCAGGACATGCCGCTGAAGGACATACCGAAGGACGTGCGCTCGGCGGTCCTCGCGGCGGAGAACGAGAGCTTCTACAGCGACCCCGGCATCTCCGCCAAGGGCCTGGCCCGCGCCCTGGTGAAGACGGTCGGCCAGGGGGACACCCAGGGCGGCTCCACCATCACCCAGCAGTACGTCAAGAACGTCTATCTGACCCAGAACCGTTCGGTGACCCGCAAGTTCACCGAGGCCATGATCGCCCTCAAGCTCGACAACAAGATGAGCAAGGACAAGATCCTCGAGGGATACCTCAACACGAGCTGGTTCGGACGCGGCACCTACGGCCTCCAGCGGGCCTCGCAGGCCTACTACGGCAAGGACGTGAGCCACCTCAACGCCAGCGAGGGCGCGTTCCTCGCCTCGCTCCTCAAGGGCGCGGGCCTCTACGACCCCACCCTGAGCAAGGCCAACCACAAGCGTGCCGTGGAACGCTGGTCCTGGATCCTCGACCGCATGGTCAAGACCGGCAAGCTCTCGGCCGCCGAGCGGGCCACTTACACGAAGTTCCCCGAGCCGATCAAGCAGAGCGGGAGCTACGACACCGGTAAGCAGAGCGACTACCTGGTCGAGTTGGCGACCCAGTACGCCAAGAAGGCCGGGCACATCTCCGACCGGGACTTCGACCTCGGCGGCTACCAGATCTACACGACCTTCGACCGCAAGCGCGAGACCGCGCTCACCGACGCCGTGGCCAAGGCCCGCAAGAAGGCGAAGAAGGACGACCCGGACAACGCGAAGGCCGCCCACTACGGTGCCGCCTCGATCGCCGACGACGGCCGGATCCTCGCCGTCTACGGCGGTCCCGACCACCGCAAGCAGGGCTACAACGAGTCCAACGCGACCACGGTCCCCGCCGGTTCGGCCTTCCTGCCCTTCGTCTACGCCGCCGCCCTGGAGAACGGCGTCCACAAGACCCGCGAGGGCGCGGCCACACCGGTCACCCCCGAGACGCTGTACGACGGCAACGACGGCGTCCCGGTCAGCACACCCGAGGGCCCCTACTGGGACCGCGGCGGCAAGAAGGTCGCCGCCCACAACGAGGGCAACAAGAACTACGGCCAGATCTCGCTGCGTTCGGCGCTCGCCCAGAACGTGAACACCCCGTTCATGCAGCTCGGCATGGACGCCGGCCTGGACAAGGTGCGCGAGACCGCGGAGGCCTCGGGTCTGCTGTCCTCCAGCATCGGACCGCAGGTCCCGGGCATGTCCCTCGGCGCCGCCACCCCGAGCGCGATCCGCATGGCCAGCGCCTACGCCACCTTCGCCGCCGACGGAACGCACTACGAGCCGTACTCGGTCAAGCGCATCACCCGCAACGGTTCCCGTGTCCGGCTGGACATGCCGGCGCCCCACCGCGCGATGCGCGCCGAGGCGGCCCGCCAGGTCACCGACGCGCTCGCGGACTCCTTCCGCATCGGCCACCCGGGCGCGGCCCCCCTCTCGGTGAAGGTGGCCGGCAAGCGGGGCGCCACGCTGGACGACAAGTCCGCCTGGTACGTGGGCTCGAACGCCTCCGTGTCGACGGCCGTGGTCCTGTACCGCATCGACCTGACCAAGAGCCTCGAACCGCTTCCGCTCAAGGGGATCGCCGGCGCACCCGTCGCCGACGTGCCGTACGGCATCTGGTCCGGTGCCATGAGCCCGCTGCGCTGATCCCGTCGGCCGACCGTCCGGCTCGGCCCCCGCCGACGGCCACCCGGTGGCCGCGCCACGCTCCTTCCGTCCCCCTCGCAGAATGTGCCCCGTATGAACTCGAAGCACAGCCGGCGCCGGCGCCGTGAGTCCGATCCCGCTTCCGCCGCCGCCTCCGCACGCCAGGGCTTCGCGGCCATGACGGCCTTCCTCGTCGTCACGTCCACGGCCGCCACCTACCTGGCCCTCAACACCGACCACACCACCCCGGCCGCGTCCGCCCGCGCGCACGGCCCGGCCACCAAGGTGAAGAAGGAACCGCCGTGGGACGGCAAGATCCATGTCCTGGGCGACGGCTCCACGTCCTACACCGGCCCGCAGAAGGGCGAGTTGAAGGCCGTACCGCTCAAGCCCGGTGAGAAGCCTCCCCAGTTCGTCGTCTTCTCCTGGGACGGCGCCCTCCAGGGCGACGACGAGCTCTTCTCGCACTACCGCGAGCTGGCCGCGCAGTACAACGCCCACATGACGTTCTTCCTGACCGGCATCTATCTGCTGCCCAAGGACAAGAAGACGCTCTACGAACCGCCGATGCACTCGCCCGGATCGGCGGCCATCAGCTACGCCACCGACGACCACATACGCACCACGCTGGAGGAGCTCGGCAAGGCGTGGAAGGCCGGCAACGAGATCGGCACCCACTTCAACGGCCACTTCTGCGGCGACAAGGGCGGCGGGGACTGGAGCGTCGAGGAGTGGGAGAGCGAGATCGACCAGTTCTTCTCCTTCGTGGAGAAGTGGCGGACCAACACCGGCGACACCGACCTGCCGTCGCTCCCCTTCGACCCGGCGAAGGCCATCAGCGGCGGCCGCGCGCCCTGCCTCGAAGGGCAGAAGAACCTGCTCAAGGCCATGAAGGCCACATCGAAGAAGTACAACTGGCGTTACGACGCCAGCTCCGCGGGCGACTTCCAGATATGGCCCAGGAAGAAGGAGGGCGTGTGGGACTTCCCGCTCCAGATGCTCCCCTACGAGAACGGCAAGTACCAAGGCCTGTCCATGGACTTCAACTTCCTCTACAACCAGTCCGACGGTGAGACCGAGGGGAACCCGGCCCAGTACCCGCAGTGGGAGCAGGAGACGGTCAACTCCTACATGGCCGGTTTCAACCGCGTCTACTACGGCAGCCGGGCACCGCTGTTCGTCGGCAACCACTTCGAGGACTGGAACGGCGGCATCTACATGAGGTCCATCGACCAGGTCATCAAGAACGTGTGCACGAAGAAGGGCGTGAAATGCGTGTCCTTCCAGGAGCTGTCCAACTGGCTCGACGTGCAGAAGCCCGAGACCCTGGAACGCCTGCGCGGCCTGGACCCCGCCCAGTCGCCGGACTGGTCGACCGTGGTGAAGTAGGGCCGGTCGTCGGGACGGTGGCCCCGCTTCTGTGCGGTGAGATCAACTTACCTGCGACATAAGGGACTTGGTTGCAGTGAACGCGAACTCCCCCCGGAGTCACCACAGTTGAGTGGGACATGTAAAGATTCCTCTCCCTGGAGTCCGACCGGGGATCAAGGAGAATCTTCAGTGACACCGAAGAACTTAAGCCGCAGTTGTTCCGTCGTGGGGGCGCTCACCCTCTCCGCCCTCCTGCTGCCCCTGTCCGCCGCCCACGCGGCGGCCCCCGCCCCCCGGGTGACCGCGTCGACGGCCGATGCCTTCGGCCGCGTGGCCGACGCCGTGTTCACCGACCGCACGGCCGCCCTGCTGGACACGGCCCCGAAGGCCCGTACGGCCCTGAAGGCGACCACCTCCGGCATCCGGGTCTCCGGCACCCTCGCGCACACCGAGACCACCGCCGTCACCGCGCTGCACGGCACCCGGTCCCGCCTCGCCGCCCTCGGCGAGGCCTACAGCGCCGCCGACACCGAGGTCGCCGTGAACCGGACCCGGGTCACGGGCCGCCTCGCCACCGCCTGGGTCACCGAGACCACCACCCTCACCTACCGGAAGATCCGCGGAGACGAGCCCGCCACCACGGGCTTCCGCGCCCACCACGTCCTGACCTTCGCCGCCCGGCCCGACGGCACCTGGAAGCTGACGGGCGAGCGCTCGACCGACAAGGGCCCCCGGCAGATCAACCAGCCCGTCACGACGGCGCTCACCAGGACCACGATGGCCGCTGTCGACGCCCCCCGGGCAGCGACCACGTACCCCGCGCCCGCCAACCCCAAGACGCTCACCGGTGGCCCGTACGACTACGCGGCCATGGCGACGTACGCCGAGACGTACTGGAAGAACTACAACCCCGCCTACCGCAGCTTCAACTCCGTCGGCGGCGACTGCACCAACTACGTCAGCCAGTCCCTGAAGGCGGGCGGCTGGGCGACGGTCGCGAGCTCCGGCGAGGAGTACGGCACCTGGAACTACACGGCGTCCACCCAGACCGACACCTGGGTCGGCGTCAACGAGTGGTCCTGGTTCACCCAGACCGCCCGCCGCTCCACGCCCCTGGCGAACGTCTACCAGATGGACGTCGGTGACGTGATGCAGATGGACTTCGACAAGGACGGGTCCAAGGACCACTCCATGATCACGTCGTACCGCAGCAGCGGCGGAGTGCCGTACCTGACGTACCACGACACCGACACCTACCGCCGCTCGCTGTCGAGCCTCCTCGCGGCGTATCCGAACGCGGCGTACTACGCGTACCGCACCTGACCGGTCAGGGCCCTCTCCCCGGCGAAGCTGCCGGGGAGAGGCTCCCCGGCGAGGCGGCCGGGGCTCCTCGGAGAGGCAGCCGGGTGGCTCCCCGGCGAGCGGCCGGGGAGGCTTTTCGGCTCCCGGCACCTCCTGCCTCCTCAGGCGCCGCCGCGCTCCTCGCGGATCTGCGCGACGACGCGGGCCACCGTCTGCCGCACCGCCTCCGTCTCCGTGAGGAAGTGCCAGTAGTCGGGGTGCCGGCCCTCCAGCGTGGCCACGGCACGGTCGAGCCGGCCGACGGAGTCGTCGAGCGGGCGGGCCTGCCGGGGGTCGGGCGTCGAACGGCCCGCCATCGCCAGCCGCTGCGCGTCCCGGATCGCGAACCGGGTGCGGTCGATCTCCTGCTGGGGATCCTTCTGCACGGCGTTCAGCCGCCGCAGCCGGTCACCGGCCGCCGACACCGCCTCGTCGGTGCTGTTCAGCAGCGCGCGCACCGTCGCCAGCAGTGAGGTCGCGTCCGGCCAGCGCTGCGCCTCACGCGCGGCCCGAGCCTCGTTCAGCTTCGCCTCGGCCTGCCGTACGTTCTCCGCGGCCTGGTCCGGCACATGCTGGAGGTCCTGCCAGCACTCCGCCGAGAACCGTCGCCGCAACTCGCTCAGCACCGGCTCCACCTGCCCCGAGCGGGTCGTCAGCGCCTGCGCCCGGGTCCGCAGCGAGACGAGGCGGTGGTCGATCTCGGCGGCCCGCTCGGGCAGCCGCTCCGCCTCCGAGCGCACCGCCGCGGCCTCGCGCGAAACCCGTTCGGCCCGCTCCAGCGTCTCCGGTACACCGTGCTGCCCGGCGCCCTTGTTGAGTTTGGTCAGCTCGGGGGCCAGCGCGGCCAGCCGTGCTGCGAGATCGTCGGCCTTCAGCCCGGACCGCCGTACGGAGTCGAGGGCGTTGGAGGCGGCGAGCAGTGCCTGCCGGGCGCGCTCGACCGCCGGGGCCAGTCGGGCGAGCTGGGTCTCGGCCTTGCCGAGCAGCGGCCCGAGGCTCTGCTCGAACCGGTCCAGATCGGCCTTCACGCGGCCGAGTTCGTCCTTCGCGGCGACGAGCTCGGTGCGGGCCCGCACCGCGACCGACGCCTCCAGCTCGTCCCGGTCGAGATCGTGGGCGTCGACGGCGGTGATGTACTTCTGGCTGGCCTCGTCGATCCGCTGTCCCAGCGCCGCGAAGTCGGAGACCACGCGCCGGGCGGCCGGGGAGTCGTCCACGGCCGTGATGGTCTCGATCGAGATCCGCAGGTCGCGCTGGGCGGTGTCGAGTTCGTAGAACGCAGCCGCGGCGGCGTCCTTGGCGGCCTGCGCCTCGGCCCGCTGACTCTCTGACCGCCCGCCGAACCAGCGCCGGGTGCCGCCCCCCGCGAAGGCCGCGGGCACCGCGAGGGCGGCCAGCAGGGGCAGAGCGACGAGCGTGAGCACGTCACGGGCAGCGACGTACGGGCGAGGGGGTGGCCCCGGCTGCGCCGGCCGGACCGGCCCGGCGGGCCGGATCGCCTGGGCCGGCGAGGTCAGTGGGGTCGCCGGGGCCGGCGGGGTCACCTCCGTCGGTGAGGTCGCCTGCGTCGGCGGGATCAGTGGGATCCGCGGACGGCCCCGATGGAAGCCGAGGAGGCTCTGGAAGCCGAGGGAGCCCCGCAAGCGGAGGAGGCTCCGGAAGCCGAGAGGGTGTGCAGGCCGCGCGGGACCCGCGAACGGCGAATACGGCCGCGAAGGTGTCGCCGTCACATCCCTCTCCCGTGCTGTCATCCGCCTTGCCCGGCTGTCATTCTCCCACCGGATGAAGACGAACACACGGGCCGATCAGTTCGCTGTTCGTACCGTGATCTTTCCGTCGTCGGTGTGTGCGGAGACCTGGTGGGAGCTGGAACCGTCGCGTGGCACGTTTACATGGACCGAGCCGTCGCCGCTCGCGGCCGTCACCCGGTAGGCGGCCCGGGGCAGCACGATCGAGACGGAGCCGTCGCCGCTGCGGGAGTCCACCAGGTCCGGCACGGTGCCGAGTTCGAGTCGCACGGACCCGTCGTCGGTACGGGCCCGCACCGTGCGGGCGTCCACGCCGACGGCCCGGATCGAGCCGTCGCCACTGCGCAGATCCAGCGCTCCCGAGGAGTCGCTGACCCGCACCGAGCCGTCTGCCGTACGGATACTCAGCGCCTCCGCGAAGCCCTTCGCGCTCACCCGCCCGTCCCCGTCCTCGACCTTGACGGCCACCCCGCGCGGCACCACGATCCGGTGCCGGGCCGAGCAGTCGGCGACGACACCCGAGCACTTCATCCGCAGCACCAGCCGGTCGCCGTCCTTCATCGCCCAGGTGACCTTCGGATCCCCGCCGAGGGTGACATGTCCCTGGAACCACCGGGTGACCTGGACCTCACCGGCCTTCGCGGAGTCCGAGACCACCAGATCGAGCGCGGAGTCGTCCGAGTCGACGGTCAGGATCCGCCCGTGCAGCCCGAAGGACCGCTGCTCGGGCTCCTTGTCGTCCCCGGCGGAAGCCCCGCACGCACTGACAGAGGCGACGAGCCCGAGCGCGAGGGCGGTGAGAGCGGCGGTGCGGGTGCGGGTGCGGCTCCTGCTGGTGCCGCGGCCATGTGTGCGGGCCATGATCGGTCTCCCCCTGGTGAAGGTCTGCGATGACGTCGACTACTCGACTACTCGACTTCGCGACTCGGCGACTCCGCGGCCCTTCGGGCCCGACACCCGCCGGGACACCTGGTCCGCAGCGGATCGCCGAAGCCTCTTCGAAGGTAGGCACGAACGAAGCCCCGAACGATCCGGCCCGCTCCCGAATGAGGGGTGGGGATAACCCCCGCCCAGCCACCCCGAACCGCTCCCCGGCCCCGCCCCTCAGCCCCACCGGCCCCGGCCACGGAATGCGCTGACCGGCCCCGTCACCAACTCGCCCGATACGGGTTTGCGGGGTATACCCCCGGGCAATGTAGGCTGTCGACTCGTCCTGGGCGCGTAGCTCAGTGGTAGAGCGCCGCCCTTACAAGGCGGATGTCGGCGGTTCGAAACCGTCCGCGCCCACCAGGAAAAAGGCCCCCAGCCGATCATGGCTGGGGGCCTTTGACATCCAGATCTGACATCAGTGCCGTCGCTACTCGCGCTGTAGCCGCCGGGTGAGCAGCCGGTCCATGTGACTGACGGCCTCGCGCTGCGTGTCCTGGACGACGTGGGCGTAGACGTTCATCGTCACGGCAATCTGGCTGTGCCCCAGGATCTCCATCACGACGCGGGGCGTCACGCCGGCCGCGGTGAGCAGGGTCGCGCACCCGTGCCGGGCGTCGTGCAGCCGGATGACGCGAAGGCCCGCGTTCCCGGCGACCCGGGTGAAGGAGCGGTACATGTTGCGCGGCTCGATCGGGCGCCCCGTTCGCGTGGTGAACACGTAGTCGCTGTCCTCCCAGCGATCACCCGCCCGCTCGCGCATCGCGGCCTGGCGCATCCGCTGGTACCGCAGGGGTGCCACGCACATGGCCGGCAGCGGCAGCACCTGCCGACGACGCCGACCCTTGGGATCGTCCTCGTACACCTCCCCTCCGACCCGCTGCCGCTGCTTCCGGACCCTGAGCTCGCGCTTGTCGAGGTCGACGTCCTGCCAGCGGAGCCCGATGACCTCCCCGCGACGGAGACCGAGCGCGATGGAGAGCACGAAGGCCGGGTAGAGCGGATCGCGCCGGGCGGCGGCGAGGAAGTCGAGCGTTTCCTCCAGGCTCCAGGGATCGAGGCTGCGGGAGTCGAC
Organism: Streptomyces sp. NPDC059371; assembly: GCF_042751995.1. NCBI lineage: Bacteria > Bacillati > Actinomycetota > Actinomycetes > Kitasatosporales > Streptomycetaceae > Streptomyces > Streptomyces sp. NPDC059371. The sequence continues at coordinate 16,203 of NZ_JBHYXD010000085.1, forward strand.
CCGAGGCGCGTCGACCAGGGTGACGACGTTCCTGGCGATCAGCTCCTCACGGCAGGCGGCCGAGAGAGCGGTGCGGAGAACCTTGTGCGTCTCCTTCGCGGTGGCCGCGGTGGTCTGCTGCTCCAGCCGGACGAGGAAGCGACGGACGTCGGCGACGCTCAAGGACTCCAGCTTCTTCGTGCCGAGCACGGGCACCAGGTAGAGCCGGACGTGGAACTCGTACTTGGCGTAAGTGGTCCGCTTCCGCCGAGGCTTGATCATGTTCTCCAGCCAGTAGGGCAGCCACTCGGAGAGCTTGGCCGACCGGGTGGGCACGGGCACGCCCTGGTCGACCTTGGCGAGCAGCTCGCGGCGCTTGGTGTCGCACTCGGCCCAGGTCTTGCCGTAGGCGAACTTGCGGGCCCGGGTGCCGTCCGGCTGGAGGACGTAGACCGCGCACTGAAAGCGGCCGTCCTTGCGCTTGGTGATAGTGCCAGCCCCGTTGGGGTTGCGCTTGCGCTGGTCGGCCATCAGGCAGCCTCCTCGATCTGTCCGAGGACGAAGTCCCGTACGGCATCGGCGGGGATGCGGCGGGCGCCGTCAATCTTGATCGAGACGAGGCGGCGCGAGCGGATCAGGTCGTAGACCTTCGAGCGTCCGAGCTTGAGCCGTGCCATGACGTCCGGCACGGTCAGCAGCTCAGCGGTGACGGTGGTCATGCTGCGGCTCCTTCCAGGGCGAGCAGGTCGCGTAAGGCTTCACGGGCGGTTTCGCGGTTGTGCTGGAGGTCGCGGGCGATGGTGGCGGCGAGGGCGGATTCGCCGATGGCCGCGTTCTCATGGCGGAGCCCACGTACAAGGACTACTGGGACATCCCGGGTGGGTACGTCGAGACCGGCGAATCGCCGCTCCAGGCTGCCGTCCGCGAGGTGCACGAGGAACTGGGCATCACGCCGGTGCTCGGTCGCCTCCTGGCCGTCGACTGGGCACCGAACGGCGCCGAGGGCGACAAGGTGTTGTACCTGTTCGACGGTGGCGAGCTCTCGCAGGAAGCGGTGGAGGGGATCCGCCTTCAGGCAGAGGAGCTGAAAGCCGTCAGGTTCATCGCCCCGCAGGAGATCGCAGATCGCACGATCCCGCGACTGGCCCGGCGGATCCTGGCAGCGATCGAAGCCCGCGCCGAGAGTGCTCCGGTCTACCTCGAGCACGGCCAGGCGCCGGGTAAGCAGGCTGCGTAGCGGTGACGGGGGAGAACCCCAAACACTCGGTGTCTGTTGCGGGGTTGTGGAACTCCACATAATTCCCCAACAGCAGCGTCAACTTCCCCACGCATTTGTTCGAGCTGGATGCTCTCGTGTGTATCGGGCTCTGAGCCAGTAGTGGCTAGTCCCACCAGCCGTCGCCAGCGTGCCAGCGTTGCATCCATTCCAGGAAGCCGACCGCCTCCGGCATCGGATACGGGTAGGCGCCGACTTCGGTGACCACCCAGACCTTGCCTCGCTGGGGACCAGTCACGACCAGGGCCCAATAGGAAGGGCCGTCGTCGGTGCCGAGCACGATGGAGCCATGGTTGTAGACCTCGGCGACGCGCTCGTGATGGTCGTCGGCGAGGGGTTCTCCTTCCCAGGCCCAGGCTTCTTGGAGCGGAAACGGGGCGGCGGAATCGCGGTCCCCGTCGTAAGGCCAGTCCGGTGGGAGCCAGCCCAGAGGGAGGAGGCCGCCGTCTTCTGGCGGTCCGAGGGGCGACCCGTTGGTGATCTCGGCGATCAGGCTCCGGTATGGCTCCGGTAGCACGACCCCGTGCTCGTATTCCCACGCCGAGACGCCATCGTGTCCCAGCGCTGGCTCGCGCCACTCCGTCTCAAATGCGGAGCGCAGGAACTCCAGGATGTCCGCGGCAGGACGCTCATCAGGTGATGTGGTTGTCACGACAGCGTGCTTGAGGGGCCATGATCACTCGCCCCATGGCAGCTCCCGCCCAGAGTCTCGGAGCCGACCTCCTGACGTCCTCAGGCGAACGGATGAGCCCTTGATACCGTCCCGCCTGTGAAGGATGCGCAATGATGGCCGAAGACGAGGCACCTGCTCGTGAACTGGCTCATTACGACGCCGGCCCTCTTGGCGGTGGGCAAGCTGACGGGAGAGCACGAGGGCATCGTTTTTTGCGCCGTCCTCGCCGCCTGGATCACCGCGTGCAATGAGCTTGCGCCCAGGTGGCGCCAGTACCGCCGATCCAGGAAGCAGGCCCGGAACGCTGCCAGCAGCTAGCGGCTGATCGATCGTGTCCCTCCCGTGCCCGTTCGGCCGGGAAGCAGCGGGGAACCACGGCCGCTGGAGGAGAACGCTCATGCGAACGGCGCCTGACCGAATACCTGGTCAGGCGCCGTTCATCTGCGGTGGGTGTGGGATTTGAACCCACGGTGACCCGCGCCACGACGGTTTTCAAGACCGTGTACCACTTGTCGTGAGGAGGAGGGCCGCGCAGCGCGGGACTCAAATCAGGCTCTGCCCTGCGACAAGCCGCCCAGGCCCGACAGCAACCCTGGCCCAGCGGTCCGACAGCCCTACTCTCCCGCCGAGTTGCGGCGCAGGCGCCACTCAACCCAGCCCTTGGCGATCACGAAGAACACGCTGATCACGGCGAAGCAGACGGCATCGAAAGAGTGTGTCGCTGCCCTGGGGTCCTCCTTGCTATTGCTGTACCCCCAGAACCCCAGGGCGAGCACCGCGAACACCAGCGGCATCAACCAGCCCTTGAGCATGGTGTGAGGCAGGAGTGGCCGGAGATACCGATGGAGCTGTAGATCCCTCCGCGCCGCCGCGGCCATCACGTACTCGGGATCATCGGACATGGAGGATCAGGGTCCCTTCAGGAGATGCACACATGCGTTTCGACCTACGAAAAGGGCCGGTTCGGGACTACCGCCCAAGGCCCTGGATCCTCTTCGCCTCCGCCTTCGCCTGGAGCGCGAGCGCCTTGGGCGAGTCTCCGTAGAACCACCACGTGTACCAGGTGATCACAGCGAAGAGCACGGCGAAACCGACCGCCCACGGTGCGACCCCGGCCGGCGAAGCACCCCGAATCATCCAGAACGCGGTAAGCCCGAGGACCATGGCGGCCCCTCTGGCCGCAGAAACCAGGGTGCGCTTCAAACGGTTCGACATAGCGCGCACTGTAAGGCTCCGCCGATCAAGCGGCCAAGCCACCCAACGCCGTTGAGGTCGAAGGCTCTTGCCGCCGGCATCAGCAACACTTTCCGGGCCCGGGCCGGGCCGTCTGTGGGCCGTCTGACGGCGACTGACGATGACAGGCGAAGACAGTTGACGACTGCTCTCTCCTTGTTCAGAAATGGTGCGTTGGGTGCTGCCGCAGGTATCCATTCCAGAAGGTGAGTTGAGGAACATCAGAAGCTCCCCGTGCCACATCCGTGCCAGATCCAGCGGGGAGCGGCCAGCAAGCATCTGATACCCCTCTCCGCCCACGTGGCTGTTTCGCAGGTCAGAGCCGCACTCGCCTCACCTCGCTCCTAAAGCGGCGGTGCTTACTCGCCTGTTCGACGTACGCCGGTGCAGGCCACCAGTGCGCGGCCGTCTTCGGTGAGGAAGAGCATGAAGATCCATGCTCTATCGGCAGATGTGACCTGCCCAAGGCGCACCGGCTGGTCGTGTCGGCCGAGGAGCTGCACCGCTCGATCCAGTCCCAGAGTCTCGATGCCCTTCCGTCGCGTGTGCCGAAGTCGGCGCGCATAGATCCGGGCAAGCGACTCGGCGGGAGGAGTCCCATCCCATACAACGTGGGTAGCGCCGCCGTGGAGGGCAGCCAGGGCAGCCACGGATGCCTCGCCGCATCAACAGATGCCGTTCCATGGTCACCTCCGCCGGGATCATGTACAGCAGTGAAGTACAGCAACCCTCCCGCCCCCAGGTGACCGACAGCAGCCGCAAGACCTCGACTGGCCAGCCTGGCAGGGAAGGCGCTGCCCGACGCCTGGTTCAGGAGGGAGGATCTGGAGGACTGGGTCCGTGATCCAAACGGCTCAGCGGGGCTGCACCACGAAATCCAGGCGTCCCAACTCTCCGCCGATCCCGCTCTCTGGTCAGCGCATCTTCCGCTCTGGGCATCGGTGGTGGATCAGCCGGTGGGAAGTATCGAGGACAGGTTCACGGCCGCGGCGGCCGGGCATGTGGCGGAGATCCTCTGGGACTATCTGGGATGGCCGGAGGTTCCGGAAGCCGGCCTGTACTCGGAGTTCACGCACGCCGAGGTATCCGTGCTGTTCAACGCCGCCACGCGTGACCTGAACGAGCGCATCGACGGGCACACTGTCCTCGTGCACGTCCGCTACGGAGGCGGCGGCGCATACGAGGTACGCCATGCATCCTGGTTGGCCGAGCAGGTCGGCCAGACCATCATCGGTCCGCCGCTGCTGGGTTGAACGCCCAGGAACCGGTACACAGCAGAGCTCCAGGAGAGCGAGCAAGGCTGCCGAACTCAAACGGCAGCACTGATCAGCTGAGGAACGGAGAGTCAGGCGCCCGCTGCGTGTCCAACTACATGACAACGCCGACGAACACCAGCGGACGCCCGCGAACGTCTGCGGACCGTCGGCGCAGGTGAGAACCACGCCAGCCTAAGGCAGCACGCCCGTACAGGTTGCTTCGGGACGAAGAGGCCGCTCCGTTAGGGTGCCCCGCATGACCGACGACGCCCCGGCCTGTCCCGAGTGCAGCCAGCCCATGAAATCCGGCGGCCTTGTCCTCGTCAAACGGGAGGACGACGGCCGACGGACCTGCCGGGCACTGTGGCGGTGTCCCGATCGGCATCTCTGGTGGAGCTGGGCAGACCGGCCGGACGAACCATTGGAGATCTGCCCGGTCCCGCAACTGTTCCGCTGACATCCAACGTTGACATCAACGAGGACGGACGGCGGCGGCAACCGGCGGCCATGTACGGCACCAGTGCGCGAGGCGAGTCCCCACCAGGCCAGGCCCGGATCAAACTTACAAGGCGGATGTCGGCGGTTCGAAACCGTCCGCGCCCACCAGGAAAAAGGTCCCCAGCCGATCATGGCTGGGGACCTTTGACGCAGTCGTTCGTACAGGGCGCGCTCCACCATGACGCCCTGAACCGCGCCCGCTTCACGGTCTGTGGGTCGAAGGCGGACGGGATGGCTGCAGGGACAGTTGTGGTTCCTGTCGGAGCCAGATCCGCGAGTCAATCGGAAACCTCGGATTGGGCACGGTAAGAGCGGCTGATGAGGCCTTGCCGGTGCGGCGTCGCGTGACTCACTGATCGTTTCGGAATGTGGACACGGCGTCATCTGAGGGCGCCCGGCCCGTGCCGCGCGCTCGCCGCCTCGGCTGTGAAAATCATTGTCCGATCGTCGGAACACGGTGATAGAGAGTCCATGTGACGACGACACTTACGTTCCCCGTTCTGCTGCGACTGATCGACGAACGGTCGACCGCCTTCCGTACCGCGGTCGCCTCCGCGCCCAGCCTCGACGTACAGGTGCCGACCTGCCCGGAGTGGACGCTGTTCGATCTGGCGCAGCACATCGGCGAGGGGCGCCGCGACTGGGCCGCCACCGTCGCCGCAGGGCCTGCTCCGGCCAAGTCCGCAGCGGAGGGCGCCCCGGCTGCGCCTCGGGAGCGCGAGGCCGTGCCGGCCTGGTTGGCCGCGTCGACGCAGGAGTTGGTGGACGCACTGCGGGAGGCCGGCCCGGATCGCGGTTGCTGGACGTGGTGGGGTGCGTCCCAGTCGCCGCAGAACTGTGGCGCCGTCGCCCGGCACCAGCTCCAGCAGATGGCGGTGCACACCTACGACGCCCAGGTCACTGTGGGTGTTTCGGAGCCGCTGCCGGAGGAGGTGGCACTCGACGGTGTCGAGGAGTTCCTGTTCACCTGCGTCGCAACGACGAGTGCCTGGCCGCACAAGCCCACTGCCTTCGACTTCCACGCCACCGAGGGCCACTCCTGGCGCCTCACGGTCGACGGCGACGGCGCACGCTCCACCCGTATCTCCGCGCCCGGCACGACGCCTGTAGCCGCTGCCGACGAGGACCCGAACGCGGCCGGCGTCTCCGTTCGCGGCACCGCCAGTGAGCTGGTTCTCTTCGTGTACGACCGTATCTCGGCGGACTCCGTGCAGATCGAGGGAGACGCAGGTTTGTTCGACCTGCTCCGCGCGTGGGAGCCGGAGGAGTAGTCAGAGCGAGTTCGGCGTTCGACCTGATCAGCTAGTGAAGCCCTGAGCACGGGAGTGGCACGGCCGCGATTCGGGTCGTGCCACTCCCGTGCCAGAACGGGTGGTGGTGCGCTACGTTCACCATCAATTGGCGGCGATCGTCGAGGCGGGGGTTGCCATGGCCGTCACCGCACCTGTGGTCTTCGGCGTGCGCGGGCTGCCGGAGGCCGGAATCCGCAAGGCGCTTCCTCTTGTCTGCATCTTGGGGGCCGGTGCGCTCTTCGGTCTGCCGGCGGTTTCAATGCGGGAACAACCCTTGGGCAAGGGCCAGTTCCTCTAACCCTCGCCGCGGATCGCGACGCCTGGGTGAGTTTGCTCTGTCGTGCCGGACCGCCGCTGAACCTGCGGGCCGACGGACCTGTCGGCACGTCTGTGAGAACTGGGCGGATCGGCCGGACGATCCCTAGTACCCGGTCATTCCTCCTGGGCTGGTGCGCCTCTGCCTATGGTCATCGACCAGCGCACGCCCGAAGGTGCCTGGACGGATACGACTCCGCCGCGTTCCACGCCTTTGATCGCCATCTCGTTATAGGTGGTGTTCACCTTGCCGGCGACGCAGTCCAGCGGGAAAGAGGCGTGGACGGGCTGCACCGCGACCTTGATCTTCCCCGCGCCCTGGCAGTTCACCGCGACGATGAGCGCGTCGCTCTTCTTGCCCTTGCCGAACGGGATGCTGGCACTCCCGCTGGTCACGTTCTGGCGGCCCGCGAGTGTTTCGCCCCCGTCCAGCGTCGGGGGCTTCTGCGCTGCGGGCCGAGTGGCGCTGGGCGCGGTGGTGATCTTCGCCGAGCCCGGATCGGACGAGTGCGTGGGCCGGCTGGACTGCTCGGCATCGGTGCGATCCGACGTGCAGGCGGCGACCGTGAGCAGCGCGGCGGCGCACGCGATGATCAGCCCCACGGGGGTGCGGTGCGACAAGTCATGGCTCCTGGATGGTCCAACTGATGCCGTGCGGTGCGTAGATGGTCGCGCTTCTCTTGCTTCCCTTGCCGCAGTCGACGTACCCGTCCCGGGGTGCGCGCACGCTTGAACCGATCTGCCCTCTCGGTGAGGTGGATCACGGTGCAGCAGCGAAATGCCGCAACCACGGCAACCCCTCGCGTCGTCAGTGTTCTTGCCCGGCCCGGACTGTGTCCGGGCCTGTCACCGGAGATCGCTACGATGCGCGCGGGGCCGCGCCCCAGGAGGCGCGGAAACGTTTCCGAGGGGGATACCTGTGTTCGTGCTGTCCATTCTGCTGCTCATAACCGCGGTGGTGCTCTTTCTTGTCGGCCGTGGCCGCACCGCCGCGGGCAACTGGAAGCTCGGGGCGGCGCTCAGCGCCGTGGCGGGCGTGCTGGCAGGCGTCTTCGCCTGCGTTCATGTCGTGAGTGCCTCCGAGGTCGGCGTGCCGGTGACCTTCGGCAAGACCGGTACGCCGCTGGTCTCGGGCATCCACTTCAAGTCCCCGTTCACCGACATCACTTCCTTCTCCACCCGCCCGGTGGATCTCGACCTCATCGGCAAGGACGTGGTCGAGGTCCGTTCCTCCCAGGGCGGTGTGCTCTACGCGGACGTCACCATCAAGTGGGCCGTGGTGCCGGCCAAGGCGATCGAGCTGTACCGGCTGGCGGGCAGCGAGGACGCGGTCGAGGAGCGGCTGGTGCTTCCGGACAGCCGCGAGATCATCCGCAACGTCTTCGCGAAGCACACCAGCGAGGAAGGTTACGCATCCGGGCGCGAGCAGATCAGCTCGGAGATCGCCGGCCTCGTCAAGGAGCGACTGGCGCCCCGCGGCATCGACGTCACCTCCGTCAACCTGCGCAATGTGAGGCCGTCGGAGAAGCTCCAGGACCAGATCGACAAGAAGATCCAGCAGGAGCAGGCCACCGAGCGGGCCACCGAGGCGGCGCGTACGGCGAAGGCGGAGGCGGAGCGCAAGCGGATCGAGGCGGAGGGCATCGCCCGCGCCAACAAGATCATCGAGCGGTCGCTGAGCGACAAGGTGCTGTACAACCAGTGCATCGAGGCCTACAAGGAAGCCGCGAAGGCCAACCCGGTGTATGTGGTGCCGTGCGGTACGGACTCGGGCGGCACGCCGGTCATCGTGGACGGCAGCAAGAAGTGATGTCGCCGCGGGCAACGCCGCCTGCCTCGTTCCGGGTGTGAGGGGTGTGAGGGGTGGGATGCGTGTGGTGGGCGTGATGGGTGTCATCGGCCCCGTATAGCCACGGGCGGCGGTGAGCCACCAGTCTCAGGACGCGACAAAGGCCCAGGTCGACCGGTGCGAGCACCCGGAAGGCCTGGGCCCTGGTCCGGCGTCACTGAGACGGGATCGGCTGGGTGAGATTCACCGGGTTGCCGTCGGGGTCCTGGATGTGGGCGACGCGCTGTCCCCACGGCATGTCGTTGGGGCCGCCGTGGACCGAGCCGCCCAGCGCCGTCACCCGGCCGAGCGTCTCGTCGACGTCGTCGACACCGATGCTGAGCAGGATCCGCGGTGCCGCCCCCGCGCCCGTCTCCGGGTTCTCCTTGGCCACCAGCCCGAGGTCGGTGTCGCCGATGCGCAGACCGAGGTAGAAGACCGGGCCTTCCTCCGGTACCCGGAAGATCTCCTCGGCGCCGAACAAGTTCGTGTAGAAGCCGCGCAGGACGTCGTGGTCGGCGGTGATGATCACTGGCTGGATGGTGGACATGGCACTCCTGTCGGGAACGGTCGTGTCGCTGGGTAGACCGGTCGAGGCCGGTGAACTCATCGGCGAGACCGCCCCGCCGGACGATGGAACCCGCCTTGAACACGCGGGCAAAGATCCTGCCGGGCCACGTCTCACCCGGTTATGGGATCCTCCAGCGCTTCCCCGGCTTCGGGCGGCTCGCCGCTTACGACGGCGCGTCCCGCGTGTGCTTCAGCCGCATCCGGGCGTCGACCTTGTCCGGAGGGGCTATCTCCGACCAGAAGCGGTGGCCCGAGACGAACACGGTGAGCTCGAACTCGCGCCGGCGGAGCTTCTCGACCTCGGCCTGTTCGTCGTCGGTCCAGCCGGGGGAGGCGGGGCGTTCCACCTTGCGCCAGCCGCCGGTGTCGCTGAAGCCGTCCAGCGGCTCCACGGACCAGGGGAGTCGTTTCAGCAGAGCCAGCAGCTCGGCCCGGACCTGGTGCAGCTCCTCCTGGCCGGCGAGGAGGTCACTTGGAAAGTCATAGGTCGCAGCCACACGGCAATGCTACGCCTGTTCGATTTTGTGGTGCGAGTTCCTTCCGGTACTTCACGCGAACGGGTGTTCCGAACGGGAGTTCGAGACGGAGAGGAGGGAAGCGGGTCTCGTCCCCGAGGGTGGGGTGGGTCGGCGGGCTGGATTCGCCGGACTGGATTCAGCAGGTGAGACTGCACAGTTTGAACTGGACAGTTTGAGCTGGGCGATTTACGGTGGCCGCATGGATCAAAGTGCCGACCGGCCGAACGAAGCGGGCGTCTCGGATTCCGCGGCACGTGCCGCGCAGGATCTGCGCGTCGCGTTCAGCCTGCTCAGGCGGCGGATCCGCGAAGTGTCCGAGACGCAGGCCCCGGCACAGGGCTCGACGCAGACCCCGGCGCAGGGCTCGGCCCAGACCCCGGCGCAGGGCTCGCCTCAGGACCTCACCCCCTCCCAGATCTCCGCGCTCACCCTGGTGAGCAAGAGCGGGGCCGCCACGGCCAGTGCGCTGGCGGCGGTCGAAGGTGTGCGCCCGCAGTCGATGGCCGCCACGCTCGCGGCCCTCGACCAGTTCGGGCTCATCCAGCGCAACCCCGACCCCGGGGACGGCCGGCGTCAGCTCGTGACGCTCACGGACGCCGGGCGCGAGCGCGTCGAAGGCACCCGGCAGGCCCGTTCGGAGTGGCTCGCCCGGGCCTTCGAGGAGCGCTGCACGGAGGACGAGCGGCAGACCGTCATCGCGGCGATGGCGCTGCTGGAACGGCTCACCCGGTCGTGATACCCACCCTCCGCGACTGGCTCCAGCACCGGAGCACCCCCACGCGTCACCGCCCGCCCGACCGTTTCGACCGCCGGCTGATCGCCCCGATGGTCCTCGGGACCGTACTGAATCCCGTCAACTCCTCCATGATCGCCGTGGCGCTGGTGCCGATCGGCAGGGCGCTCGGCGCCTCCCCGGCGGAGACCGCGTGGCTGGTCTCCGGGCTCTATCTCGCCACCGCCGTGGGGCAGCCCGTCATCGGACGGCTTGTCGACCTCTACGGACCTCGCCGGCTGTACCTCGTCGGTACGGCCATGGTGGGCGTCGCCGGACTTCTGGGCGCCCTCTCCCCGAACCTCGGCGCGCTCGTCGCCGCCCGGGTGCTGCTCGGGCTCGGCACCTCGGCCGCGTACCCCGCCGCGATGCACCTGACCCGCGGCGAGGCCGAGCGCACCGGGCAGAGCAGTCCGGCCGGCGTGCTGACCGCGCTCGCCGTCTCCGCGCAGACCGTCGCCGTGGTCGGGCCCACCCTGGGCGGCCTGCTCATCGGCGTCGGCGGCTGGCGCACCATCTTCCTCGTCAATGTGCCGCTGTCCCTGGCCTGTCTGGTCCTCGGAGCCCTGCGGCTGCCGAAGGCCGCGAAACCGGCGCCGACGGCCTGCCCCGCTCACGTGAAACCGGCGCCGACGGCCCACCCTGCCGACGCGGATGCGTCCCAGGCAGCCGAGGCGTCCAAGCCGTCCGCGTCCGGTGCGCGCGGTGTCGACCTCGTCGGCATGGCCCTGTTCACCGCCCTGCTCGTCTCGCTGATGCTGTTCCTGATGAGACCGCGGGCGGCGGACTGGTACCTGCCGGTGCTCGCGCTCGTCGCCGGGGCCGCCTTCGCGCGGTGGGAACTCCGGGTCCCGGCCCCGTTCGTCGACCTGCGGGTGCTCGGCGGCAACGGACCGATGCTGGCCACCTTCCTGCGCCAGTTCCTCAGCTACACCACCGCCTACGCCTTCCTCTACGGGTTCACGCAGTGGATGGAGGAGGGGCGCGGGCTGCACGCGGCCGGTGCTGGACTGGTCCTGCTCCCGCTGTCGTTGAGCGGACTCGTCGTCTCCGGTCTGACCGGACGGCGGGAGTCCGTCCGCGGCAAGCTCGTGGTCGGGAGTCTCGTCCAGGTCGCCGGGTGTCTGGCGATGCTGACCCTGGACGCGGGCAGCGCGATCTGGGGTCTCGCCGCCGTCGGCGCACTCATGGGTGTGCCGCAGGGACTCAATGGCCTGGCCAATCAGAACGCTCTCTACCGGCAGGCCGACCCCGCCCGGATCGCCTCGGCGGCCGGGCTGCTGCGCACGTTCATGTACCTCGGCGCGATGGCCGCCTCCGCCGCCGACGCCGCCTTCTTCACGCACGGCGCCGACACCGGCGGCCTGCACCACCTGGCCCTCTTCATGCTCGCCGGAGCCGTACTGCTCCTGGCCGTGACCCTCATCGACCGATCCCTTCGCGATCTCACCCCCCGAAAGGCCTGACCATGGCAGTCACCACGCTCGACCCCCGCACCGCGCTCGTCCTCATCGACCTTCAGCACGGCATCGTCGGCAGCCCGGGCCTCGCCCCGAACACCGGCGCCGACGTCGTGAAGCGCGCCGTCCGGCTCGCGGACGCGTTCCGCGGTCACGACCTCCCGGTCGTCCTCGTCCGGGTCACCGCCGCCGCCGCCGACGGCGCCGACGCCGTACGCGGCCGGATCGACGGCCCGAGCCGCGCCCGCACGTTCCCCGAGGGCTGGGACGTCATCGTCGACGACCTGACCGGGCACCCCGAGGACCTCAGCGTGACCAAGCGGAACTGGGGCGCCTTCTACGGCACCGACCTCGACCTGCACCTGCGCCGCCGCGGGATCACCCAGATCGTGCTGGCCGGCATCGCCACCAGCATCGGCGTCGAGTCCTCGGCACGCGCCGCGCACGAACACGGCTACCACGTCACCCTCGCCACCGACGCCATGTCCGACCTCGACCACGAGACGCACCGCAACAGCGTCGAGCGGATCTTCCCCCGCCTCGGTGAGACCGGCACGACCGAGGAGATCGTCGAGCTGCTCGACAAGACCCGGGTCTGATCGGCCAACTCACAAGGCCCGCGAGTACCTTGGGGCCGTGACTCTGGATGATCTTCGCGTGTTCGTCGCCGTCTGCCGGGCCGGAAGTCTGAGCGCCGTGGCCCGGGAACTGGGCTGCACGCAGTCGGCGGTGAGTCAGCACGTACGCCGGCTGGAACGCGAGGTCGGGCTCGGACTCGTCGAGAGGCAGGCCCGGGGCGTGGTGCCCACCCGCGCCGGGCGCCTCCTCGAACGGGCCGCCGCCGACGGCATCGCCGGGCTCGACCTCGCGCTGCGCGGGCTCGACGAACTGGCGCGCGGGGGCGGCGGTACGGTGCGGATCGCCACCGGCGGTACCACCGTGCGGCACTTCATGGCCGAGGCCGTGGTCGAATTCCGGGGGCGGTACCCCAAGGTCAGCCTGGAGTTCCAGACCGAGAACTCCAGCCGGGGCTGCTTCGACGCGCTCGCCGACCACGGACTCGACCTCGCCTGGGTCACCCTCGGCCCTCCCGTACGCGGGATCGAGCAGCGGGTCGTGGCCGAACTCCCCTGGGTGCTCGCCGTGCACGCGGACGACGAACTCGCCACGCGGGAAAGGATCGAGGCGGAGGAACTGGCCGGACTGCGGGTCGTGGGACTTCCCGAGCGGTCCACCTCTCGCGCCCATCTCGACTCCGCATACCGGGAATTGGGGATACCGGCGGGCGCTTCCGACACCAGTGTCGCCGACTGGGACACCGCGATCCTGCTCGCCGAACTCGGCCTCGGCCACGCCGTCGTCCCGGCCCTGCCCGGCCTGCCCGGGCCCGGTCACCCCCGCCTGCGCTTCCTCCCCGTACCGGCCCTGCCGCCCCTCGCGGTCGGCTGGGCGGTCCGCCGCTGGGACGCCCTGTCACCCGCGGCGCACGCCTTCGCCGACACGGTGGCCCGGCACTGCTCGCACGCCGGGACGGTGGCGGGGGACTGACAGCGGCGCGGTGCCGGAGACCGGCGCCGGCACCGGGCCCCGTAACACCCTTACACGCTCGGGCGAACACCCGTACCCGTCGAGCCAACACCCTCGCACAGTCGGTCGGTTCGGCCCGGACCTCGAAGGGCCGGACATGGCGCGTCGGCCGTCAGCCGTCCGTGCCGGCGAGCGGCGTCAGATGCCGGACCAGTTCGCCCGCCACCGGAACCGGCACCCCGGCCCGCTCCGCGGCGCGCAGCAACGCGCCGCCGATCGCGTCGAGTTCGAGGGCGCGGCCCGCCTCGGCGTCCCGCTGCATCGAGGACTTGGTGGCCGCCGGGAAGGCGTCGTAACGGGCGAGAGCGGTCGCCGGATCGGTGGCGGCTCCGCACGCGCGGCCCACCGCGGCCGTCTCCTCGACGAGAGCGGTCAACTCGGCGCGGTGCAGCGAGCGCACGTCGCCCACCGGCACCCCGTACCGGGTCGTCAGCAGGGCGAACGGCGCGAGGAACGCCATCTTCGCCCAGAGCGTCGCCGACTCGCCGTCCTGGATCCGGGCGTGCAGCCCGGCCCACTCCAGGGCCCCGGCGAACGCCTCCACGCGCGCACGGGGTGCCGTGTCCGCAGTCAGGTCGAGCTCGGCGAACGGGCTGCCGTGCTCGATCACTCCCGGAGCGATCCGCGTCGACTCCACACGGATCACCGCGGGGGCCACCTGCTCGGAGCGGTAGCGCTCACGCAGCAGCGCCGGGTGCTCGACACCGTTCAGGAGCGGGACGATCAGCCCCTCCTCGCCCAGGGCCTTCGCCGGGAGGCGCTCCAGCGCGGCGTCCAGGGCCGTCGCCTTGACCGCGATCAGGCACACGTCGGCCGGCTCGCGCAGTTCGGTGTCCACCGCCACCCGCGCCGTGAAGTCGCCGAAGTGGCCGCTGCGCACCTCGATGCCGTCCGCGGCCAGCCTCCGCCCGGTCTCGTCCCCGGCGAGGCAGACGACCCGGTGACCGGCACGGGACAGGAGCGCCGCGAGCAGCCCGCCGACCCCTCCCGGACCCAGCACAGCCACCGTCAGCGCGTCGTTCGCCATAGATCCTCGCTCCTCTTCACGGACCCCGAACGGGCCCTGGAGATGGTCACAAGACGCGGTGACCCGAGTCAATCCTCGGAGAAACTTGCCCAACCCCAAGCAATCACTCGGATGTTGTGCGGACCGGACCGCGCACGGCCGCTACGGCACCCGTACCGAAGCCCCGGGCTCCAGCAGCCGCAGCCGGTCCGTGAGACCCGCCCGCGCGAACGCCTTCGTCAGGGTCGAACCGTCCTGCGTGAAGTGACCCCAGTGCTCGAAGTGCAGCGGGACCACCCGGACGGCGCCGAGGATCTCCGCGGCCCGCGCCGCGTCCTCGCTCGTCAGGGTGAGCGGGGCGGCCGGCACCAGCGGGGTGCGCGCCGCGCCCGCGAACAGCACGGCCACATCGAAGGGGCCCTCCTGGTCCGCGATCTCCCGTACGACGTCCAGGGACGCGTTGTCACCGCTCACGTACACCTTGGGCACCCCCTCCCCGGACAGCACGAAGCCGGTCACCTCGCCCACGAGAGGGAGTGAGCCGTCGGGCCCGTGCTGCGCCGGAACGGCCGTCACGCGCAGGAATCCGCCGTCCGGACGCGCCAGCTCGGCGGACTCCCAGGGGCCGAGGGCGCGTACGGGGGCGCCGATCCGCTCGTACGCCGATGCCGTCGACAGGGTCACCGGGGCACTCTGGAGGTACCCGCGCCCGGACGTGTCCAGGTTGTCGGGGTGCTGGTCGTGCGAGAGCAGGACGGCGTCGACCGGGCCGATCTTCTCGGCCGGGAGCGCGGGTCCGGCGGTCTTCACCAGCTTCCGTGAGCCGACGGGGTACTCGCCGGGGGCGTCGAAGGTCGGATCGGTCAGGAGCCGCAGGCCGCCGATCGCGATGACGGCGGTGGGGCCGCCGATGTAGGTGATCTCCACTGAGGTCATGTTCTGCTCAATCCGGCGCACCGGCGGCGCTATTCCCGGCCCGGACGGGCCGCCTTGCGCGAGCGGTGACCACGACGGCACCGGACGCGCGAGACTGGACCCATGTGCCGCAGCATCAAGACACTTCGACCGCCCGCGATCCCCGAGGAAGCGACCGAGGAGGAGATCCGCGCCGCCGCTCTGCAGTACGTCCGCAAGGTGTCCGGGTTCCGTGCCCCGGCCGCTCACAACCGTGAGGTCTTCGACCGCGCCGTCGAGGCGGTCGCGGCGGCCACGGCCGAACTGCTGGACCACCTGGAGGTGCGCGGGGCGGCGGCTCAGCACGCCGGATGACCGGCCGGACGTCCCGCCCGGCGCAGGGTCGGAGGCGTCCGTGGGCGGGCGTGCCCGTGGGCCCTCACGTGAGGGTGCTCGTACGCCTGCACGCCTCTGCGCCCGTACGCCTCTGCGTCCGCACGGCGGGTGTGTCCTGTCCGGGTGCCCGCGTGCCCCTGGGCCGGGGCTCAGGCGCCCGCTTCCCGCTCCCGTACCGCGGGACGGCGTACGACGTAGGCGGCGCCCGCACCCGCGATGAACAGGGCCCCGACCGAGACGGCCGCCGTGAGCCAGGTGGCGCCCAGCCACTGGCCGCCGAAGTAGCCGAGGGCCACGCTGTAGCCGGCCCAGGCCAGACCGGCGAGGACCGACCAGGGCAGGAAGTCGCGGACCCGGCGGTGCGCGGCGCCCGCGCCGAGCGAGACGACCGAGCGGCCGGCCGGAGCGAAACGGGCGACGACCACGAGCACACCGCCGCCGCTCGCCAGGACCTGGCCGAGACGTTCCTGCGCCCGGGTCAGGCGGCGGGACCGGGCGATGGCGCGAACCAGACGGTCGCCACCGCGCCAGGCGAGGCGGTACGCCACCAGGTCGCCGAGGACCGAGGCCGTGGCCGCGCAGAGGGTGAGCACCAGGATGTCGGGCACGGCGTGCGGGACGTTGCCGGTCGCCGTTGCGGAGCCCGCCGCGGCCGTAGCGGCCGTGATGACCAGGACCCCACTCGGCAGAACGGGCAGAAACACATCGAGAACGATGGACACGGCGATCACCGCGTAGATCCATGGGCTGCCTGTCAGCGACCCCACACTCTCCAGCACCGAAACTCTCCCCCGACCACCCCGTGAGCCCGACCGCGCCACTCCTCGCGACGGAGTGGCGTGCGGTCCGTGACCGCCATACAGCGTACGCCGCGGATGGTGCGGATGATCCTCCGGGGACGCATGTGTCGGTGACATCACGTTCACAGGCCCGCACGCTCCGGTACGCGGGGCGCCGCCGGCAACCGCGAGGAATGGCCCTATTCCGGGGTGATCCGGGACTCCGTCACCGTCGTCAGCCGGGCGCCTCCGGCCGCACGGCCGAGGCCGTCACCGCGCGCGGGCCGTGCCTGTTCGAGACGCAGAGAGGCCGAACGGCCATGCAGGGTAAGGGTCATGAGCTGGTTGCCGAACCAAGGACCGCCGGTTTTCCGCCAGTCGACAGGCGGTCGGGCGCAACCGCCGTGCCGGGCAAGGAGGATGCCGAGCAGCCGGGCCGGGCGGCTCCAGCCGAAGCGGAAGCCGAGCCGTACGGAGAGCGGGATGGAGTTGTGGACGGGGGAGCAGGTCAGCTGGAGAACGCGGGCCGAGGGCTGCCGGGCGGGGTCGGCCCAGACCGGATCGGCGACGTAGGCGTGGTGCACGTCTCCCGACAGCACGCACACGGTCGCCGGTGCCCGCTCGGCCGAGCCGGCCTCGGCGATCAGCTCCGTCAGTTCCGTGAACGACTCCGGGAACGCCGCCCAGTGCTCCAGGTCGGCCGCGCGGCGCAGCCGCTCGCCGAACCGCGCCCAGCGCCCGCCCCGATCGCCCCGGCACAGGGCGGCGTCCCACGTCTCGACGTGATGGATCAGCGGGGGCAGCAGCCAGGGCAGTGACGTGCCTATCAGCAGGTGGTCCCGGGATTCCGGCGTCTCCAGGGCCTGCTCGCGCAGCCAGGCCGCCTCACCGGGATCGAGCATCGACCGGTCCTTCTCGTCCAGGACGCGGGCCGCGCGGGTGTCGAGCATCAGGACGCGGGTCCGGCCGAAGTCGCGGCGGTAGCTCCAGCGGACCGAGGCCGGGTCGGCGTCGGCCTGGGCGGCGAAGGCGCGCAGCACGTCCGTGCCGTCGGGGGTCTCGCGCACGGCCGCGTACAGCAGGTCCCCGGAGAGCTCGGCGGGGGAGAGATTGCCGAGGTGCTGGTGGACCCAGTACGACATCAGACCGCTGAGCACCCGCTCGCGCCACCACGGGGTCGCCCGGATCTCCGCGAGCCAGGAGGCGCTGGTGTTCCAGTCGTCGATGACGTCGTGGTCGTCGAAGATCATGCAGCTCGGTACGGTCGACAGCAGCCAGCGGATCTCGGGGTCGAGCCAGGATTCGTAGTAGAGGCGGGTGTACTCCTCGTAGTCCGCGACCTGGTGGCCCGGGGGGTCCGCGAGACCCCGGCGCGCGGCGATCCAGGCGCGGGTGGCCCTGGAGACCTCGTCCGCGTACACCTGGTCGCCCAACAGCAGGAGTACGTCCGGGCGTTCGGCGTCCGGGGCCTCGGCGATCCGGGCGGCGAGGGTGTCCAGCGCGTCGGGCCCCACCGGGTCCTTCTCGTCCGCGGGCGGTGATGCCCACCGGCAGGAACCGAAGGTGACCCGGACGGCGGCGTCCTCGCTCCCGGGGGTGCGGACGACCGAGGGAGGAAAGCGCGAGTCGGGCAGCGGCCAGACGGCCGCGCCGTCCAGCAGGATCTCGTACGAGGTGGTCGTGCCCGGTGTCAGTCCGTCCACCGGCACCAGTGCGTAGTGATGGCCCGCCACCTGGAAGGTGCGGGCCTGTCCGCGGGTGCCGTCCGCGCAGCGCACCTCGGCGGTGCACGGGCGGCTCGCCTCGACCCAGAAGGTCGCCGATGAGCCGTCCACGTACCTCAGCAGCGGTCCCAGGCGCAGCTCGGCCATGGTGATCCCCCTCCTCCGTCGCCCCGTACGGTACGGAACGACGGAGGCCTGTGGGGAGGTTCCGGAGACCGTGGGAATCACCGTGGGGGGACGGTGCCCGGAACCCTGGCGGCCCGCGGCCGCCGGTCTGTGCGGCGGGTGCGGGTCAGCAGCCGGCGAGGACCGAGGTCAGCTTGGTCTTCTCGGCGGAGTCGATCTTGAGGTTGTAGTAGTACTTCACCTGTACCCAGGCGCGGACGTAGGTGCAGGCGTACGCGGTGCGCGAGGGCATCCACTCGGCCGGGTCCTTGTCGCCCTTGGACTGGTTGACGTTGTCCGTGACGGCGAGGAGCTGCGGGCGGGTCACGTCGTTGGCGAAGGCCTGGCGCTGGGCCGTGGTCCAGGCGCTCGCGCCGGAGTCCCAGGCCTCGGCGAGCGGGACGAGGTGGTCGATGTCGACGTCGGAGGCGGCGGTCCAGGTGGCGCCGTCGTAGACGGAGTACCAGCTGCCGCTGGTGGCCACACAGGCGGAGTCGGTGGTGACGCCGGAGCCGTCGCGTTTGAGGATGTACTCACGGGTGTTGCACGTGCCGCTGATCGTGATCCAGGTCGGGAAGAGGTCGCGGGAGTAGCCGGTGCGGTTCTCGGTCGCGACGGTGAGGGACGCGAGGTAGGTGCGGGCGGTGGCCGCGCTGACCGGGGTGGGGAGGGCGGCGGAGGCGGTCGGGCCGTTGAAAACTCCGGCCATGGCTATCAGACCCGTGATGCCTGCGAGTATGCTCAGCCGTCGACGCGCGTAGACCTTGGGCATGCGAACTCCCTTGTGGTGTGGGGGTGTTGCGGTGCGGGCGAACGAATGCTCGCGGCGTCGTATTGCCGTGAGGTAAGTGCGCGGTTAGAAAATAATGACGCGTTCATGACATGACAAGGTTCATGGCAGAACTTTCTCCGGCGTCCGGGTGTCCAGGTCGGGGGGCCTTCGGCCCTGGGGGGCCGCCTCGCGGGTCGCGTAGTATGGACGGCGCAGAAGGGGAGTAGCTCTTCGCCGGACCGTCGACATACTGCTCAGCTCGTCTGAGCCGGCGCCCGGAGGCAGACCTCGATCATGAGGCCGGCCAGCGAGACCTTCGGCAAGCAGTGCACTTGCCCTGCCGGGCTTTCCGGTGTGGGCCTTGTGCCCGTGCCTCCCGGCGCGGGTGTAGCTGTGTGCTGCCGTGCCGAGGTGTCGCGCAGTCACAGCACGCGTAATCGCAACACTCTCGGCGGGGCAGCCCGACCGATTGAGGAATTTTGATCAGCTTCAGCGTGATGGCGCTCGTCTTCGGTGTCGTCTTCCTTGCCGAACTGCCCGACAAGACCGCGCTCGCCGGCCTCGTCCTCGGCACCCGCTACCGCGCTTCGTACGTCTTCGTCGGTGTCGCCGCTGCCTTCGCCGTCCATGTGACGCTCGCCGTCGCGGCGGGCAGCGTGCTGACACTGCTGCCGCAGCAGATCGTGCACGCCGTCACCGGTGTGCTGTTTCTCGGCGGGGCCGCGGTGCTGCTGATGAAGAAGGGCGAGGACGGGGAAGAGGTCCGCAAGCCGGCGAACCAGACGTTCTGGAAGGTGTCCGGGGCGGGCTTCATGCTCATCCTCGTCGCCGAGTTCGGCGACCTCACGCAGATCATGACGGCGAACCTCGCCGCGCGTTACGACGACCCGCTGTCGGTGGGGCTCGGCGCGGTGCTGGGGCTGTGGGCCGTGGCGGGGCTGGGGATCGTGGGCGGCAAGGCGCTGATGAAGCGGGTGCCGTTGTCGTTGATCACCAAGGTGGCGGCTGTGCTGATGCTGGGGCTGGGGGTTTGGAGTCTGTACGAGGCTGTGGCGGGCTGAGTTCGCTCGCCTCTGGCGTTTGTCGGTGGGCGTCGGCTGTGCCGGCGTTCGGGGTTCGGTGCTGGTTCCTTGCGGTGCGGTAGCGGGGTCGGTCCGGCCGCCGCAGCCGCCTCGGACCGGGCGTGACACCGGTGGGTGGGTCGGGGCCGTGCCGGTGCATCAGCCCGTCGCCGTTGGGTGAGGGGTGGGCGTCGGTGGCGACGGGCATCGATGTACCG
>NZ_JBHYXD010000086.1:0-12069 GCF_042751995.1 Streptomyces sp. NPDC059371
GCGTCCCCACCACCGCACCCGGGCCCCCCACCACCCCGTAAACAACAAACCCGGCCACGGGGGGTGGCTCAACCCGCCACGCCCGCGGCGCAACGCCGGGATCTACGCGGGGCGCAACGCCGGGATCTACCAGTCGCCGTCCCCGACGGGCTTGCCCGGCGCGTCACCGAGCGGCTGCACCTGATGGGGCGAGGGCTGCTGCCAGGGCTCGTGGTCGTCGCCCAGCCAGTCGCCGACCGGCTGCACCGCACCGAGCCCGTCCGTGGGCGCCAGATCGGTGGCGTCCTGGTCGTAGTAGTCGAACCAGGGGAGCCCCGCGCGGGTGTACGCCGCGCGGTCCACCGGGGACGGGGGCGGCGCCTCGCCGGTGATGCGGCGCCACTCCGGAGGCGTCACGAGGTGGACGAACACCCGTCCGGCCGGCTCCCGCGCCCAGGCCTTCAGCGGCCGGTCGTCGCGGTAGACCTCCTGACGCATCGAACCGCCGACCCCGAGGCCCATCGCCGGGGCGCTGCGCGCACGCGGTGCGCCCCCGGGACGCGCGGCGCCGGGCGCGGCGCCGAAAGCGGCCCCGGGCGCGGGCGGCGCCGCCATCATCGGCATGGCCGCGCCCAGGGTCCGGGGCATCCGCATGCTCTCCTCGACCCGGCGGCGCTCCGCCTCCCGCCACGCCGCCAGCTCTCCGGCCTCCAGCGGGAACGACTGGAGCTGGACACCGCCCCAGACCTCCTCGCCGGTGACCTGCCCCTCGACCGTCGCCCCGAGACCCAGCGGCACGGCCACGAACTGGCGGACCGTCCCCTTGCCGGAGTTGATGCCGTCGAGCCACGGCTGCCGGGGGAGGACGACGTAGTTCTGCGGGTCACGGGTGAGCCGGGAGCTCCACGGCTTGCCGGAGACGGCACACACCTTGCCGACGCCCACCTGCAACGCGGCCGGCTCCGCCGTCCCGGCGAAACTCAGCCACATGGCCTCGCGCAGATACACCGGCAGCATCACACCCCCGCGCGCCCGCCACTCGGCGGGCACCCGGTCGCCGTAGTCCTCGACGCGCCGGACGGGGAACTCGCCGAGCCCCGGCGGCAACGCGTGCGTGCCCGTCTCGGGCAGCCGCAGTGTCCGTATGAACCGCACCTGCACCCCGCCCGGCAGCCGCAGTGCGTTCCCGTCGATCCGCACGGTGTCCTCGGTCATCCGCCCGCCCCCTCGTTCTCCTGCCACCGGCCACGCCGTGCGCCTCACCGCCACGGCGTCGTGCCGTTTCGCCTCACGGAACTCGTCATCTAGAACGCCCGGAGGCCTCGGAACGGTTCCGGTTCCGGCGCGGCAGGCGCACCCGGCTCCGCAGCCGGGTGAGGCGCGGCCGGCGCTCGCGCTGCTCACGGGTGCAGCGGTCCAGTTCCTCGAACAGACGCCTGGTGCGATGCTCGGTGTCCAGCTCGTCGAGGATCCGGGTGACCTCGGTCAGGACGGAGCCGTGGAGCTGCCACTGGCTCGGGTCGCGCTGGACCTCCTCCAGGAAGACCTGGGCCAGCTTGTCGCGGGTGGCGGCGGCGGTGGCGAGTTCCGCGCTGAGCCGCTCCTCGGCGGACACCGCGTTCTGGGTGACGTCGGTGGTCACCAGCACCGCGAAGCTGACGATCGCGTCGGCGATCTCCGACAGCAGCTCCTGGAGGACGGTTCCGGCCTGCGGTTCGAACAGGGGCCGGGGCTCCCGTTCCTTGGCCAGGTCGGTGAGGCTGCGCGCGAGAACCCGCAGGACCACCGTGCAGATCTCCAGGGTGTCCAGGCCGGTGCGCAGCACGACCCGGTGCATCAGGCCCTCACGCACCCGCGGGTTGAGCTTCAGGCTGTCCTCGGCCTGCCGCAGGGCCGCGTCCACCCCGGCGATGTCGTTGTCGAGCCGGCGGGCCTCGTGCAGCCGCTCGGCCGCCACATGGAAGGGTGTGTGCGCGGCGGCACCCTCGCCGACCCGCAGCATCAACTGCCGCATCCGGCGTGCCAGGTCCTCGATCTGCTCCCCGGCCATGTCGACCCAGACGGGCGGCGCGAGCACGAGGTTGCAGGTGAGGCCCACGACCGCCCCGATCAGTGTCTCCAGCACGCGGGCCCACGCGGTGTCGCCCACTCGGGTGACGCCGAGGACCAGCATGGCGCTGATCGCCACCTCGGGCACGAACTCGCTGACCCGGACCAGATGTCCCACCCCCAGCGAGGCGAGGATGATCAGGCCCAGACTCCACCAGGTCAGGCCCACCAGGCTGCTGAAGCCGATGGCGATGACGACGCCGACCACCACGGAGTTCACCCGCCGGATCGCGGTGGTGATCGTCGAGTACAGAGTGACCTGGACGACCAGCAGCGCGGTCAGGGGCGCGGTCAGCGGCGCGGGTTCGGGACTGAGGTGAATGGCCACCACGTACGCGATCGTCGCGGCGGCCGTCGACCGAAGTGTCTGGACGACCACCGGCTCCCGGCGCCGCTCCACGATCTTCGCGACGGATGCCGTCCACTCACCACGTGCCTCGTGCATCCTTGGGGCCTTCCCGTTTAACACGGGTACCGAACGTGTTGATCGCGGACCGTATCTGTCCGCAAGGGGTCCTAGATTGAATCGACAGGGACGGACCCGCATCAGGAGGCACCGGAATGAGCGCGATGAGCAACGTCCAGGGCATCGAACTGCTGACGCTGTCGCACGACCGGCTGCGCGCCGTGGTCGCCGGTGTGCCGGAGAGCGCCTGGTCCGCGCCGACGCCGTGCGGTGAGTGGACGGTGGCCCAGGTGCTCAATCACGCCCGGCTCGACCAGCAGGCGTACGGCGCGGCGGTCACCGGCACCGGGTGGCCCGAGTCGGACGCCTTCCACCCGGACGACACGCTGGAGGCCGACGTCACGGCGGCGCTCGACAAGGTCCTCACCCAGGTCGCCGACGTCTACGCGGGACTGCCCGCCGACGCGGAGGAGGTGGCCACCCCGCTCGGGCCGCTGCCGTTCCGCGTGGCGGCCGCAGCGGCCGCCATGGACGCGGGCGTGCACGCCTGGGACATCGCGGTGGCGACCGGCCAGGCGTCCCCCCTGGACGACGACCTGGCCGGCGGCATCCGGCTCGCCGCGGACCAGCTGGCCGACCACCTGCGCGACGCCTTCGGCGTGTTCGCCGCCGCCCGCGAGGTCCCGGAGGGCGCCGGCCGGGCCGAGGCGCTGCTCGCCTTCCTGGGCCGTGACCCGCACTGGGCTCCCGCCGGATCCTGAGGAGACAGCGGTGCGGGGCGCCGGGGAGCGTCGTCAAGCCGGGGCGGCCCGGCCGCGGCCCACCGGCGCCTGGACGAGCGTCGCGGTTCAGTCGCGCAGCTTCGCCAGGAAGGCGGACAGATGGCCGACCGTCCGGGCGATCTGCTGTTCCGTCGTGAGGGTCTCCTCGAAGCGGCTTCCCGTCCGGAGGTCCTTCTTCCCCCGGACGTAGAGGGAGCAGGCGAGGTCGGCGCAGACGTAGATGCCGACCGAGTTGCCCTCGCGGCCCGCCGCGCCCGCCTTGCGGGCCGTCATCAGCGAGACCCCGTCTCCCGGGTGCGTGGTCAGGCACAGCGAGCACAGGCTGCGGTGCGGGAGCCCGCGCCGGGAGGACGGGAGTCGCAGGGTGACGCCCAGGAAGCCGCCGTCCCGTTCGGTGACGAGAAAGCCGCGGTCGGGCGCACCGGGATCTCGCCAGCCCAGGAAGTCCAGCTCGTCCCAGGGGCGTTCGTCGAGATCACGCGGTGTCGCGAGCCGCTTCGCCTCGCCCCTGGAGCAGTTGATGAACGAGGTGCGGATGTCCTGCTCGGTGAGCGGTCTCATGGGGGCCTCCCGGTGCCGACGACGAAACCTAGGGGTCCTAGGTTTTGGTCGAAGGTACCTAGTTCCGGGAGTGGGGGCCAGTGGATTTCGGGACCTGTGGACGCCGTCGCGAGGGCTGCGGGCGCGAGGGGTGACCTGGCACAGTGACCTCATGGACGAGGGGGACGCGGTAGCCGGCGCGGACGGGTGGCAGCGGGCCGGGCGGGCTCTCCGGGAGGCCGGGCTGCCACCCGGGAGTCTGGTCGGCCGCCGGGTCCTGTCCGGGGGCACGTACAACGCCGTTGAGGAACTGACGCTCGCCGACGGCAGCCGCTACGTGCTGAAGGTCCCGCCGCCGCCCACCGTCCCGGCCCTGGCGTACGAGCGGCAACTCCCGCTCTCCGAGGCGGAGTTCTACCACCGGGCCGCCACCGTCGGCGTACCGGCACCCTCGCCGGTGGGAGACCGCCGCGACGGCCACCTGCTGATGACGCACTGTCCCGGCGAGCCGTGGGCGGACCTCCCCGAGGGTGAACGCGGGCCACTCCGCCGGGAGTTGGGTCACCTCGTGGCCCGGCTGCACAGGGTGACGGGACCGGGCTTCGGCTACCCCTCCGGCGCGCTCGGCCCGCTCGCCCCCGACTGGCGGACCGCCTTCACCGGGATGTACGAGGCACTCCTGGACGACGCCCGCCGCTACCGCGCCTGGCTGCCCCGCCCCGTGGACGAGGTGGCCCGGATCGCACGGGCCGCATTCGGCGCCCTGGACGAGGTCACCGTCCCCCGGCTCGTCCACTTCGACCTGTGGCGCGGGAACATCCTGGTCGAGCGGGCGGACACGGGCCCGCGGATCGGCGGTCTGATCGACGGCGAGCGCATGTTCTGGGGAGACCCGCTCGCCGACTTGGTCTCCCTGGCCCTGCTCGGGGACATCCGCCAGGACGCTGACTTCCTGACGGGTTACCAGGAAGCGGGAGGAGTAGCCGAGTTCGGCGCTCAGGCGAGCCGGCGCCTGGCTCTGTACCGCAGCTACCTCTACCTGATCATGCTCGTCGAGACCGTCCCCCGCGCGTCCGGTGACGAACGGGTCGCCTGGGTGCGCGAGGTGGTCGCCCCGCTGCTGACGGCCGCCCTCGACGAGATCGGCCGGGGTGCGAACACCCCGGCCGAAAAAGGGTTCTAGTGCCGCCGCACTGGAAACCCGTGCGCCCTGGCGAGGCCTCAGGCCGCCTTGCTGGCGCCCCCACGGTGCCCCCGGACGATCTCCGCGTAGCGGTGACCGCTGCCCTTGATCGTCCGTACCTGCGTCTTGTAGTCGACGTGCACGAGACCGAACCGCTTGTCGTAGCCGTACGCCCACTCGAAGTTGTCCAGCAGCGACCAGGCGAAGTAGCCGGCCAGCGGAACACCCTTGCGGGCCGCCGAAGCGCAGGCCGCCAGATGCTGTTCGAGGTAGGCGACGCGCTCCGGGTCGTCGACGGTGCCGTCGGGGCGTACGACGTCGGGATAGGCGGAGCCGTTCTCCGTGACGTACAGCTTGCGGGCGCCGTACTCGTTCGTCAGGCGGAGCAGCAGCCGCTCGATGCCGGCGGCCTCGACCTCCCAGTCCATGCCCGTGACGGGCACGCCGGGCCGGCTGATCTGCCGCGCGTACGGGGCCGGACCGGTCGGGTCGTCGACCACGTGGGACGGGAAGTAGTAGTTCAGGCCCAGCCAGTCCAGCGGCGCGGCCATCGTCTCCAGGTCGCCCGCGACCTCCGGGAGTTCGACCCCGTAGACCTCGACCATGTCGGCGGGGAAGCCGCGGCCGTGCACCGGGTCGAGCCACCAGCGGTTGGTGTGCCCGTCCTGCCGCTTCGCCGCCGCGATGTCCTCCGGGCGGTCGGTGGCGGCCTCGATGCTGCCCAGGTTGTTGACGATGCCGATCTGCGCGCCGGGGGCGGCCGCGCGGATCGCCTGCGTGGCGAGTCCGTGCCCGAGCAGGAGGTGGTACGAGGCGCGGACGGCGGCCGTGAGGTCGGTCAGGCCGGGGGCCATCCGCCCCTCCAGGTGGCCGATCCAGGCCGAGCACAGAGGCTCGTTGAGGGTGGTCCAGTGCTGGACGCGGTCGCCGAGCCGCTCCGCGACCACCGACGCGTAGGCGGCGAGGTGGTGCGCGGTGTCACGGGCGGGCCAGCCGCCCCGGTCCTGCAGCACCTGGGGCAGGTCCCAGTGGTAGAGCGTGACCGAGGGGGTGATGCCCGCCTCCAGGAGGCCGTCGATCAGCGCGTCGTAGTAGTCGAGCCCCTTGGCGTTGACCGGCCCGTCGCCGCCCGGCATCACCCGGGGCCAGGCGATGGACAGCCGGTAGGCGTTGGTGCCGAGCCGGCGCATGAGATCGATGTCCTCGCGCCAGCGGTGGTAGTGATCGCAGGCGACGTCCCCGTCGTCGCCGTTGTCGATCTTGCCGGGCGTGTGCGAGAAGGTGTCCCAGATGGATGCGGAGCGGCCGTCCTCGGCCACGGCACCCTCGATCTGATAGGCCGACGTGGCCGTGCCCCAAAGGAAGTCCTCCGGGAGGGCGGCAAGGTCGATGGTCACTGAAGTCCCTTCGTCGTCAATGGTGTCGATGTCCTCGGCGGGGCCGGTCACTTGACGGCTCCCGCCGTGAGCCCGGCGACGAGATAGCGCTGGAGCAGCAGGAAGCCGGCCACCACGGGGACGCTGACGACCAGCGAGGCGGCCATGATCTGGTTCCAGTACACGTCGTTGAGCGTGGAGTAGCCCTGGAGGCCGACGGCGAGGGTCCGGGTGGCGTCGTTGGTCATCACCGACGCGAACAGCACCTCGCCCCAGGCGGTCATGAAGGCGTACACGGCGACCGCGACGATGCCGGGGATCGCCGCCGGAACGACCACGCGGAAGAGTGCCCCGAGCGGCCCGCAGCCGTCGACCAGCGCCGCCTCGTCGAGATCGCGGGGCACCGAGTCGAAGTACCCGATCAGCATCCAGATCGAGAACGGCAGCGAGAAGGTCAGATACGTGAGGATCAGACCGCCGCGCGAGCCGAACAGCGCGATCCCGGTGGCGTTGCCGATGTTCACGTAGAGCAGGAACAGCGGCAGCAGGAACAGGATGCCGGGGAACATCTGGGTGGACAGCACGGTGACCGTGAACACGCGCTTGCCGCGGAAGCTGTAACGGCTGACGGCGTAGGCGGAGAACACGGCGATCACGACCGAGCAGCCCGTGGCCGCCCCGGCCACGATCAGCGAGTTCACGAAGTACCTCGCCAGCGGCACCGTCGACCAGATGTCGATGTACGGCCGGATGGTCAGCCCGCTCGGCAGCCAGCGGAACTTCCCCGAGACGTCCGCGAGCGGCTTCAGCGAGCTGGAGACCATGACGTAGACGGGTACCAGGACGAAACCGCTGAGCAGGGTGAGGAAGATCCGCCGGGACCACAGGAAGGACCGCGGCGGGGCCATCGGGGAGCGGGGCGTGGTGGAGGTGCTAGACATCGGCCGTCTTCCTTCCCCGGGAGGTCAGCAGCAGGTAGGCGCCGGTCACCACGAGCAGGAAGAGCAGCAGCAGCACGGACATCGCCGAGCCGGTGCCGAAGTTCCAGGTGACGAAGGACGCCTGGTAGATGTGGACCGAGATGAGGTCCGCCGAGTCCGGGGCGGTCCTGCCGAACAGGACGAACGGCGTGTTGAAGTCGTTGAACGTCCACAGGAACAGCACCAGCACCAGGACCTGGTTGACCGGCCGCAGCGACGGCAGGGTGATGCGGCGCAGCTGCTGCCACAGTCCGGCACCGTCGAGGGCCGCGGCCTCGTACAGCTCGCCCGGGATGTTCTGCAGGCCGGCCATGACGATCAGGAAGGCGAACGGCCAGCCCTTCCAGACCGACACGGTGAGCAGGGCGTAGAAGCTGTTGTCGCCGATCAGCCAGAAGGACGGCTTGTCGGTGAGGTGGAGCTGGTCGTGCAGGACGTGGTTCACCAGGCCGTTGTCGTGCTGGAACATGAACACCCAGGTGATCACGGCCGCGTAGACCGGCAGCGCGTACGGCACCAGGAACAGGGCCCGCAGCACACCCCGCCCCACGAAGTTGTCCTGCATGTAGATCGCGGCGGCCGTGCCGATCAGCCAGCACAGACCGACCGAGAGCAGGGTGAAGGCGATGGTGACGAAGAAGGAGTGCAGCAGCGCCTCGCCGACGGGCTCGTCGAAGTGCACCGACACCGAGTAGTTGTCGAAGCCGGCCCAGGGTGCCGTGCCCCAGTCGCGGATGTAGAACTGCGTGAGCTCCTTGAAGCTCATCACGATGCCGATCACCATCGGCACCAGGTGCACCAGGAGTTCGAGCACCAGCGCGGGCAGAAGCAGCAGGTAGGGGAGTCCGATGCGCTTGATCCGCCCGGTGCGGCGCGGGCCGCGCGCCGCACCGGGGGAGCTCTTGCGCACCGTCCGCTCGCCGGGTTCGGCGGAAGCGGCGGTCGTGGTGGTCATGAGGGTGTCCGCACTCACTTCTTCGGCATCTGCTGCTGGGCCTTCTCGAGCGCCGCCTTCACCGAGGCGGTGGTCACCGCGCGACCGGCGGCGGCGTCCGCGAACAGGGCCTTGACGGCGGTGCCGACCGCGGTCTCGAACTGGGACTCGTCGGCGACCTGCGGAAGCGCGGCGGCGCTCTTGGCCAGAGTGTCCTTGAGAACCGCGTTCGAGGGGGAGTTGAACGCGGTGTCCGTCTGGGCGGTCTTGACCGGCGGGATGGAGCTGTAGGCCCCGTTGAGGATCTTCTGCTCGGCGTCGCTGGTCAGGAACTTCACGAACTTCGCGGCGCCGTCGAGGTTCTTGGTGTTCTTGAAGACGGCGAGGTTGATGCCCGCGACCATCGAGTTGACGTTGGCGCCCGTGCCCGGGGTGCCGGACTGCACGGGGACCGGGGCGATGCCGTACGCGTCCTCGCTCATGCCCTGCGACTTGAGGTTGGCGGCCGCGGACTGCCACAGCAGCATGGCGTTCTTGCCCTTGGCGAAGTCGCTCACCGACTGGTTCTGCGCGTACTCGGCGTTGCCCGGGGCGATGATCTTGTCCTTCGCCATCAGGTCCACGTACTGCTTGACCGCGGCGACGGCACCGTCGTTGGTGAAGTCCGCCTTGCCGTCGGCGGTGAAGAAGTCGGCGCCGTGCTGCTTGGCGAAGACGAAGGCGTGGTGGATGTTCTCCGACGCGTTGGAGCCCTCCGCGCCGAGACCCCACTTGCCGTTCTTCGAGAGCTTCTTGCCGTCGGCGACCAGCTCGTCCCAGGTGGCCGGCGGGTTGGCGATCCCGGCGTCGGCGAACATCTTCTTGTTGTAGTAGAGCGCGTACGCCATCGAGTACAGCGGCACCGCGGCGGGGTCCTTGCCCTCGGCGCCCGTCGAGCCGAGCGCGGAGTCGACGAAGCGGTCCTTGCCGCCGATCTTGTCGAAGTTCTTCGCGTCCCAGGGCAGCAGCGCGCCGGTGGCCTGGAGCGAGGCGCTCCAGGTGTTGCCTATGTTGAGGACGTCCGGGCCCTGGCCCGAGGTGGTGGCGGTGAGGATCCGGTTCAGCAGGTCGGACCAGGGCACGACCTCCAGCTTCACCTTGATGCCGGTCTGCTTCTCGAACTTCGCCAGTTCGGGGGCGAGCGTCTTCTTGTCGATCTCGATGCTGGCGCCCTGGTTGGAGGCCCAGTACGTGAGTGTCTTGGGCGAGGCGTTGGACCCGCCGCTCGACGAGCCGCCGCCACAGGCGGTCGCGGCGGTCAGCAGAGAGATGGTGACCGCACCTGCGGCCGCGGCTCGGATTCTGCGCATGGCTGCTTCTGTCCCTTTCCCGGAGGGAGACATGAGGAGCGCCCGCGTTCACTTCCCGAACGATCCTCATGGCTTAATTTAGGACGTGAGTTAAGACCCGGAAGAAAGTCGCGTCAAGGGATCGCACAGGGGTATCTTGCAGGTCGGGCATGCCGGAAGGGACATCACATGGCGGGGCGGAACGGGCGGACAGTGCGTGACCTGCGGCGGGGCAATCGGACCGCCGTACTACAACGGTTGTATTTCGACGGCCCGATGAGCCGCTACGAACTCGGTCCCGCGACCGGGCTGAGTTCCGGATCCATCAGCAACGTGGTCGCCGAACTCGTCGCCGACGGTCTCGTCGAGGAGGCCGGAAGCGTCGACTCCGACGGCGGACGTCCCCGCACCCTGCTGCGCGTCGTGCCCGGCAGCGGCCACATGATCGGCGTCGACGTCGGCGAGACCCGGGTCCGTATCGAGCTGTTCGACCTGACCCTCACCGAACTCGCCCGCACCGAGCGGCCGTTGGAACACCAGGGATACGAGACCGACCGGCCGCTTCGGCGTCAGGAGTACGACGTCGACGTCATCGTCGGCCACATCCGCGACGGCATCGCCGAGGTCCTCGCCGAGGCGGACATCGCCCCCGCACAGCTCCTGGGCGTCGGCATAGGGGTGCCCGGCATCGTCGCCCGCACGCCCGAGCGCGGCGCGGTCGTGCACGGCCAGACCATCGGCTGGGACGCCGTCCCGTTGGAGTCCCTGCTTCGCTCCGCCTGCGAACTCCCCGACACCGTCCCGTACTTCGCGGACAACGGCGCCCGCACCCTCGGCCAGGCCGAGATGTGGTTCGGTGCCGGACGCGGTGCCCGCAACGCGGTGGTCGTGCTCTTCGGCTCCGGCGTGGGCGCCTCTCTCGTCACGGAGGAGGTCGAGAACGGCCGGTCGGTCGAATGGGGGCACCTGACCGTACGGGTCAGGGGCCGCCGCTGCCGCTGCGGCGCCCTCGGCTGCCTGGAGGCGTACGCGGGAGCGGAGGCGCTCCTGGACCGCTGGCGCGAGGAGGGCGGGCGGCCCCCGGAGGGCACGGACGAGGAGACCGCGCTCACCGCGATGCTCGCCGCCGCCTACCCGCCCGAGGGCACCGAGCCCGACCGCATCGCTCTTGCCGTGCTGGAGGAGACCGCGGAGTACCTGGGCGCGGGCCTCTCCGACCTGATCAACCTCTTCCAGCCCGAACGCATCCTCATCGGCGGCTGGGCCGGCCTCCAGCTCGGCTCCCGCTTCCTGCCCGCCGTCCGCCGGTACGCCTCCTCGTACGCCCTGCGCTACCCCGCCCAGCACGTCACCGTGGACCTCGGCCGGCTCGGCCCCGACGCCGTCACGGTCGGCGCCGCGATCCTCCCGCTGGCCGACTTCTTCGCCCGCGGCGGCCGGCGCGCGGAACCCGCGCCGACGGGACCGTCCCCCGCCTGGCGCACGGCCCTGGAGGAACGCGCACCGCACTGATCCCCTCCGCGGGGGCGACCGTGTCCGGTGCGGAGGTGCCCGCGCGGCTCAGCCGAAGGCGTTCACGCCGGTCAGCTCCGCCGACCGCGGCTCAGCCGAAGGCGTTCACGCCGGTCAGCTCCGCCGACAACTCCCACAGCCGGGAGGCCTGTTCGGGGTCGGTCGCGTAGGCGCTCACGCCGGTCCGGGTGCCGTCCGCCGGAGCCGGTTCGGCGATGTCGCAGTCCTCGCAATACACCCCGCCCATCCCGGCGAGCTGCGGCGAGGTCGCGGCCCACACCTGGGTGGCCGCACCCTGCTCGGGCGTCTTGAAGCCCTCCGGGTTCAGCGGTGTGCCGTTCTCGTCGATCCAGCCGCGCTCGACCATCTCCTGCCTGGGCAGGTGCCGCTGGAGCGGGGTGAGGATGCCGCCGGGGTGCAGCGAGAAGGCCCGTACGCCGAAGTCCCGTCCCCGTCGGTCGAGTTCCACGGCGAAGAGCACGTTCGCCGTCTTCGCCTGCCCGTAGGCCTGCCACTTGTCGTAACCGGTCCGCCAGTGCACGTCGTCCCAGCGGATGCCGGAGTAGTGGTGGCCCGCGGAGGACACGGACACGACCCGCGCGCCGCCCGGCGCGATCGCCGGCCAGAGCCGGTTGACCAGCGCGAAGTGGCCGAGGTGATTGGTCGCGAACTGCGCCTCCCAGCCGGGGCCGACCCGCGTCTCGGGGCAGGCCATGATGCCGGCGCTGTCGATGACGATGTCGACGACACGGCCCGAGGCGAGGAACCGCTCGGCGAAGGCGCGCACGCTGTCCAGGTCGCCGAGATCGAGTTCGTCGGTCTCGGCGCCGTCGATGCCGGCCAGCGCCTCGCGCGCGGTCGCCGCGCCCCCCGCGCGGACCACCACCCCCGCGCCCCCCCCCGCCACCGCCCCCCGCCGAACCACGACCACGGCCCCCAC
>NZ_JBHYXD010000086.1:12079-16651 GCF_042751995.1 Streptomyces sp. NPDC059371
GGGGCCGCGCCGCCCCCCCCGCGCGCCCGGGGCGGGCGCGCGGCCCGCCGCGGGCCCCCCCCCCCCGCGCCCCCCCCCGGCCCCGCCCCCCGCCTCGTCTCCAGGCCGAGGCCCGAGTAGCCGCCCGTGACGATCGCGAGCTTTCCGGAGAGGTCGATGTCCCCCAGGACGTCGTCCGCGGTGCTCCGGGCACCGAATCCCGAACCGATCTTGTGCTGTGCAGTGCTCATGCCCCGCACGCTACGAATTGGAGCGGACTCCAAGTCAAACGGACACGGCCGGAAGGGCGAACGGCCGGCCCGGGCGGAGAAAAGACCCCGACCGGATGGGGGAATCGCGGTCGGGGTCGTCTGCGTGGGCGCCGATGGCGGTCGCCTCGCGGCGAAACGCTCCACAGGGCTTCAGCCGGACGATCGTCCCTGCGGGCTGGGGTGAGGCCCGGGGACACTGTCCCATCCGCACCCACGGTTTGTTCAACGGGTAACTACCTATGGGTGTTCCCCGGAACGGGGCCGTCGGCGGTGACGTGCGTCACGGTGTCTCGCGGGTCCGGGCCCAGGTCAGCACCTGCTCCAGCGTCCACGTGGTGACGACACGCTCCGGCGGCACCCCGCATTCCTCGGCCCGCGCACACCCGTGGATCTGCCAGTCCAGTTGTCCGGGAGCGTGTGCGTCGGTGTCCAGGGAGAACAGGACACCCGCCTCGACCGCCTGGCGCAGCAGCCGGCGCGGCGGGTCGAGGCGCTCCGGACGGCTGTTGATCTCGACGGCCGTGCCGGTCTCGGCGCAGGCCGCGAAGACGGCGTCCGCGTCGAACGCGGACTCGGGCCGGCCGCGGCCCGTGATCAGCCGGCCCGTGCAGTGGCCGAGGATGTCCGCGTGCGGATTGCGCACGGCGGCGACCATGCGGCGGGTCATCGGACCCGCG
Source organism: Streptomyces sp. NPDC059371 (assembly GCF_042751995.1). Lineage (NCBI taxonomy): Bacteria > Bacillati > Actinomycetota > Actinomycetes > Kitasatosporales > Streptomycetaceae > Streptomyces > Streptomyces sp. NPDC059371. Next base: position 13,008 of record NZ_JBHYXD010000086.1, read on the forward strand.
TCCATGCGCAGTTTGGAGTGCACGGACACGACCACCACGTCCAGCCGCTCCAGCAGCTCCGGCTCCTGGTCGAGCGATCCGTCGTCGAGGATGTCGCACTCGATGCCGGTGAGCAGCCGGAAGGGCGCCCAGAGTTCGTTGAGGCGGGCGACGACCGCCAGTTGCTCGCGCAGCCGCTCCGGCGACAGGCCGTTCGCCACGGTCAGCCGGGGCGAGTGGTCGGTGAGCACCGCCCACGCGTGACCGAGCCGTGCCGCCGTGCGCCCCATCTCCTCGATCGGGCTGCCGCCGTCCGACCAGTCCGAGTGCAGATGGCAGTCCCCGCGCAGCAGCTCCCGCAGGCCCTCACCGCCCTCGGTGAGCGGTCCCGAGGCCTCCCGCTCCACCTTCTCCAGGTAGCCGGGCACCTCGCCGGCCAGCGCCTCCCGTACCACCTGCGCGGTCTTCGGGCCGATGCCCTTGAGCGACTCCAGCGTCCCGTTCGCGGCGCGCTCGGCGACCTCGTCGGCGGGCAGCCCGGCGAGCAGACCCTGCGCGGTGCGAAAGGCCCGTACGCGATACGTGGGCGCCTGGCTCCGCTCCAGCAGGAACGCGATCCGGTCCAGGGCCTCGACGGGATCCATCGGCACTCCTCCCTGCGGTCGCGTCGGCCGCCGCACGCTTCCCCCAGCGTTGCCCAGCCGTCGTCGGACCGCACGGCGGACGTCCGGGGGCGGGGGCGGTGCGGGGTGCGCGGGCGGGGGCGGTGCCGGGCGCGCGGGCGGGGGCGGTGCGGGGCGCGGGCGGGCCCGGGCGGGAACCTCGCCCGACCTCACCCGGCCGGGTGAACGCCCCGACGCCCGCTGCTGCGTCCGTGCCAGGCCGCGCGGGCGGCGGACCCTCGGCGCTCCGCCGCTGACCAGCGGGAAGAGCGGAAATCCCCTTACGCTCTAGTCATGACCGAAAGCGCGAGCCCTCACATCTCCCACCCACGGATCTTGGTGCTCGGGGTGCAGCCGGGCAGGCCGCCGTTCCGGATCATGGAGATCGACGGCGAGATGGTGGGCGAGGCGAAGGCGATCACGGACGTCCTGGAGTACGCGGCCGCGTACGGCATCACGGTCGACGATCTGGACGACCCCGACGTGGTCCGCTGGGTCGGCGGCGACAAACTCACCTGGCATCCGCGCTGACACGACCGCGGCCGGGGGGCCCATGGTCCCGGACGAGCTCGACCCGCCCTCCCTGACGCCCCTTTGACGTGCGAGGACTTCTTTTTGACGGGTGTCTCACCCCAGTCCCGGGATCACCGAGACCAGCAGGTCGATGAGCTTGATGCCGACGAAGGGGAGCACCAGCCCGCCCAGTCCGTACAGCATGAGGTTGCGGCGCAGCAGGTCGTGCGCCGAGGAGGGCGTGTAGCGCACACCCCGCAGTGCGAGCGGGATCAGCGCGACGATGATGAGCGCGTTGAAGATGATCGCCGAGGTGATGGCGGACGTCGGGCTGTGCAGACCCATGACGTTGAGCGACTGCAGGCCCGGATAGGCGCCCGCGAACATCGCCGGGATGATCGCGAAGTACTTCGCCACGTCGTTGGTGATGGAGAAGGTGGTGAGTGCTCCCCGGGTGATGAGGAGCTGCTTGCCGATCTCGACGATCTCGATGAGTTTCGTCGGGTTGGAGTCCAGGTCCACCATGTTCCCGGCCTCCTTGGCGGCCGAGGTTCCGGTGTTCATGGCCACGCCGACGTCGGCCTGGGCGAGCGCGGGGGCGTCGTTCGTGCCGTCACCGGTCATCGCGACGAGCTTGCCTCCCTCCTGCTCGCGTCGGATCAGTGCGAGCTTGTCCTCGGGGGTCGCCTCGGCCAAGTAGTCGTCGACGCCCGCCTCTTCGGCGATGGCGCGGGCGGTCAGCGGGTTGTCGCCCGTGATCATCACTGTCCTGATGCCCATGCGGCGCAGTTCGGCGAACCGTTCGCGGATGCCGTCCTTGACGACGTCCTTGAGGTGGATCAGGCCCAGCACCCGCGGCCCGTCCCAGTCGTGGACGGCCACCAGGAGCGGGGTGCCGCCGGAAGCGGACACGGAGGCCGCGAACCGCCCGGCCTCGGGCGGGACCTGGCCGCCGTACATCTCCACCCAGTCCATGACCTGTTGGGCCGCGCCCTTGCGGATCGCGCACACGGCGCCGTTGTCCCAGTGCAGGTCCACGCCGCTCATCCGGGTCTGCGCGCTGAACTTCACCCACCGCGCCTGAGTCAACTCGCCCTCGGCGGGCGCCCGTAGCCCGTACGTCTCTTTCGCCAGTACGACGACGGAGCGTCCCTCGGGTGTCTCGTCGGCCAGCGAGGAAAGCTGTGCGGCGTCGGCGAGCTGGGCTTCCTGGATGCCGGGCAGCGGCAGGAAGGCGGCGGCCTCGCGGTTGCCGAGGGTGATGGTGCCGGTCTTGTCGAGCAGCAGGGTGTTGACGTCGCCGGCGGCCTCGACGGCGCGGCCGGACAGGGCGAGCACGTTGCGCTGGACGAGCCGGTCCATGCCCGCGATGCCGATGGCGGACAGCAGCGCGCCGATCGTCGTGGGGATGAGGGTGACGAGGAGGGCGACGAGGACGGTGGTCGACTGCGCGGCGTCGGCGTACTCGGCCATCGGCTGGAGGGCGGCGACGACCAGCAGGAAGATGATGGTGAGCGAGGCCAGCAGGATGTTCAGGGCGATCTCGTTCGGGGTCTTCTGCCGGGAGGCGCCTTCGACGAGGGCGATCATCCGGTCCAGGAAGGAGTGACCCGGGCGGGCGCTGACACGGACGACGATCCGGTCGGACAGGACCGTCGTCCCTCCGGTGACGCCGGTTCGGTCGCCGCCCGACTCCCGGATCACGGGCGCGGACTCGCCGGTGACCGCGGACTCGTCGACCGCCGCGACTCCGTCGATGACATCGCCGTCGGCCGGGACGAGTTCGCCCGCCTCGACGAGTACGACATCGAGGGGTTTGAGGCCGGTGGCGGCGACCGCCTCGGTCTCGGCGTACCGCGGGTCGGTGCCGTAGCTCCAGTGGCGCAGACGCAGGGCGACCGTGTCGGTGCGCGCCTTGCGCAGGGAATCGGCCTGCGCCTTGCCGCGGCCCTCGGCGACGGCCTCCGCGAGGTTGGCGAAGATCACCGTCAGCCACAGCCAGGCGCTGATCACCCAGGTGAAGACGGCGGGGTGGAAGGCCGCGGAGAAGGTGGTGAGGGCGGCCCCGACGGAGACGACGAACAGCACGGGGTTCTTGACCAGCACCCTGGGATGCAGTTTGCGCAGCGCGTCGGGGAAGGACTGTACGAGCTGGGCGGGTTCGAAGAGCCCGCTGGGTGCCCGGCGTTTCGCCCCTCCCTCGGATCCGGGCCGGGGGACGCGCTGAGGGCGGGACGGCGGGGCTTGCCGGGGAGCAGCGGAAGACATGGGGACCTTATCGCCTCGGTGGGGAACCGGGCCCACGCGCCCTGGGGCACGCCGGGCGACCAGTCGGAGTGACAGTGCGCTTGGTGGCCGCCGGGGGGGGGGCGCGGCCGGGCGCGGCGGCGGGCCCCCCCCCGGCGGGGGGCGGGACCCCACCCCCCCCCCCCCCCACCCCCCCCCCGCCCCCCCCCCCCCCCGCCCCCCCCGCGCGCCCCCCACCCCCGC
>NZ_JBHYXD010000086.1:16661-36316 GCF_042751995.1 Streptomyces sp. NPDC059371
CGGGTGGGGGCCGGGGGGCGGGCGGGCGCGGGGCCCCCCCCCCCCCACCGCCGCACACGGACGCCGGCGGCGGGGAGACGACGAGAAGGCCGCCGCGTGCTCGGCCGTCCTGAGGCGCCTTGTCCGCAAGCGCCGAACCGGTGCTCGCGGAGCAGAGCCGACAGGCCACTGACGTCCACGGCCCCTCCGGCGGCCGAAGCGAAATCTAACGCGTTCCACCTGCCGAACTGAGCCGGGCGGCAAGACATTTGCGCCCCTCATACGGCAGACCGGGCAGCGACGTCAACGTCCCGTCAAGGACACCTGATCAAGCGTCAGGAGGGCGTCAACAGGCGATGTCCGCGGCCGAAACCGGTCGCAGACTGAGCGGCACGGGGGACACGGGGGACACGGGCGACCGTCCGTGGAGTGCCGTGAAGACTGTGTCAAGGGGCGTGCCGAGGGACTCCCGGAAGGACTTCGCTGGGAGAAGTACCACTGCTCTTCCTCCTGGCCGTGGTGGGGGTGGCCTGCATCGGCGGGGTCGCGTCCGCGGTGATCGCGTCGGTGACGGCGTCCGTGCTGCTCAACTACTGGTTCATGCCGCCGATAGGCCGGTTCACGCTGAACGATCCGAACGCGTTGCTGGCCCTGGCAGTCTTCGCGATCGTGGCCGCCGTAGTGGCGGCGGTCGTGGACCGCTCCCTGCGCCTGTCGAGACGCTCGGCGCGGGCGACGGCCGAGGCGGAGACCATGTCCTCGCTGGCCGGCACCATCGTGCGCGGTGGCGCGACGATCCCCGCGCTCGTGGAACGTACCCGGGAGACGTTCGGCATGGACTCGGCGGAGCTGGTCGACGAGCCGGCCGGAGGCGACGGCGTGACCGCCGTCCCCGCGGGGCCCGGCGCCTTCCTCGTCCTGCGCGGCCGCGCCCTCCCGTCCTCCGAGAGGCGTGTACTGACCGCGTTCGCCGCGCACGTCGGCGCCGCCGTGGAGCGGGCCCGGCTCGCCGAGGCCGCCGCCGAGGTCGAACCGGTCAGGGCCGCCGACCGGATGCGGACCGCCCTGCTGCGAGCCGTCGGGCACGATCTGCGCACGCCGCTCGCCGCGGGCTGGGCGGCCGTCGCCTCGCTGCGCAGCCGCGACGTGGAGTTCTCGGCAGCGGACCGGGACGAGCTCCTGGCCACCGCCGACGAGTCGATGGCCAAGCTGAACCGGCTCGTGGAGAACCTGCTCGACCTCAGCAGGCTCCAGGCCGGCGCGCTCACCCTGAACCTGCGCGCCACCACGCTGGAGGAGATTCTGCCGGTGGCGCTGGCGGACGTCCCCGAGGTCGAGGTGGGGGACCTGGCGGACATTCCGGCCGTGCCGGCCGACCCGCCGCTGCTGGAACGGGTGATCGCCAACCTCGTCGGCAACGCGGTGCGTCACACTCCGCCGGAGCGCAAGGTCCTGCTGACGGCCAGCGCCCACGCGGGCCGCGTGGAACTGCGCGTCGTCGACCGGGGGCCGGGACTGCCGCCGGGATCCCGGGACCGGTTGTTCGAGCCGTTCCAGAGGCTGGGAGACACGGACAACACGACCGGCCTGGGCCTGGGCCTGGCCCTCTCCAAGGGCCTCACCGAGGCGATGGACGGCACGCTCACCCCTGAGGACACCCCCGGCGGGGGCCTGACCATGGTGCTGTCCCTGCCGTTCGCCGAGCGGGCGGAGCACCCCGGCGAAACGCGGAGCGCAGGAGAGGGCCTGTGAGGAACCGCTGACGCCGGCTCGCCGTCGGACCGGACTCGGCGTGCCGCCGCGTCCGGAGGCTCAGTCCAGGCCGGAGACCTTGAACACGGTCCGGGCGTTCTCCCGGTCGATCCGCTCGGAGAGCCGGAGCAGGGCCGTCTGCCCACAGGTCAGCGATCCACCGGTCGCGGACCTGTGGGCGTCCTCGTCGAGGCGGTGCCACAGGTCGGGGTTGTTCATCAGGACCTGGAGGCTGATCTCGACCCGGCCGCCGGGCACGTCACGCAGCACGAGTCGTTGCGAGACCCCGTCCACGCACCGCACCGACACCAGGAGGTCGGTGCGGACCAGCCGCTTCCGCAGCAGTCCGCGCGAGGCCAGCCAGCCCTCACCGGCGGTGACCCTGGGCGGGAACAGGATCAGGAACAGGAGTACGGCGAGGCCGGCCCAGAGCGCTCCGCGTACGGCGGTGAGGCTGTCGGCCCCCCAGTCGATCAGCAGGAGAAGGACGAGGATGACGGCCGCGCACTGAACGGCACTGCGCAGATCCTTGGCCCAGCGGCGATCGTGCAGCACTTCCGCGGGAGGATCCAGGTGCGGGTGGACCGCGTCGTGCCGGCCCTCGTAGCGGCGTTCCATAGGACTGAAGGTAGAGACCCGCAGGGCGGGGCGCTCGTACCTTGACGCGACTCTGACGGGTGTCCGCGGGACGCCCGGCCGGTGCAGATTCCCGGGGCTTTTGTGCGGACGGGGGATCGGATCGCGCAGACGGATCACCCGGCCGTCAGGGATGCGTCAAAGGTGCTCCAGTCGCCGTAAGGGGGCCGTCAACGGTGGCCGAATCCGGCTGGAGAGGCGGTTACCTCTAACCGTCAGTTCAATCCGCCCCTCTCCTAGGAGTTCACGATGGCCGACGTGGCCTTCGTCGTCACCACGATCGCGGTGTTCGCGCTGGTGGCCCTCGTCGCCAAGGGGGTGACGAAGCTGTGACCGCCGAGAACATTGTCGGCCTGATCGTGGCCGTCGCCCTGCTGGGCTATCTCGTTGCCGCCCTTGTCTTCCCGGAGAGGTTCTGAGCCTCGATATGAGTCCCGTTCTCGCCGGCGCGCTGCAGATGCTGGCTCTCATAGCGGCACTGGCACTCGCCTACCGCCCCCTCGGCGACTACATGGCCCGGGTCTACTCCTCGAAGAAGCACCTGCGAATCGAGAAGTGGATCTACAAGGGCATCGGCGCCAACCCGAACACGGAGATGCGCTGGCCCGCGTACCTGCGCGGTGTCCTCGCCTTCTCCGCCGTCAGCGTCCTCTTCCTCTACCTCCTCCAGCGCGTCCAGGGTCACCTGCCCGGCTCGCTCGGCTTCAAGGCCATCGACCCGGACCAAGCGTTCAACACCGCCGCGTCGTTCGTGTCGAACACCAACTGGCAGTCGTACTACGGCGAGCAGGCCATGGGCCACGTCGTGCAGACCGCCGGTCTGGCCGTGCAGAACTTCGTCTCCGCCGCCGTCGGCATCGCGGTGGCGGTGGCCCTGGTCCGCGGCTTCGCCCGCTCGCGCACCGGTGAGCTGGGCAACTTCTGGGCGGACCTGGTCCGCGGCACGGTCCGCATCCTGATCCCCATCTCGGTGGTCGGCGCGATCATCCTGGTCGCGTGCGGCGCGATCCAGAACTTCGCCGGCATCCACGAGGTCGGCCAGTTCTTCAATGGGCACAGCATGGGCGGGTCGCAGCAGTGGAACGGCGGCGCGGTCGCCTCCCAGGAGGCCATCAAGGAGCTGGGCACCAACGGCGGCGGCTACTTCAACGCCAACAGCGCCCACCCCTTCGAGAACCCGACCCCGTTCTCGAACCTCTTCGAGATCTTCCTGATCCTGGTGATCCCGTTCGCGCTGACCCGCACCTTCGGTCAGATGGTCGGCAGCCTGAAGCAGGGCTACGCGATCCTCGCCGCGATGGTGACCATCTGGGTCGGATTCACGGCTTTGATGATGTGGACCGAGTTCCACCACCACGGTCCGGCGTTCCAGATCGCGGGCGGCGCGTTGGAGGGCAAGGAGACCCGCTTCGGCGTCGGCGGCTCGTCCATCTTCGCGGTGGCGACCACCCTGACCTCTACCGGCGCGGTGGACTCCTTCCACTCCTCGTTCACCGGCCTCGGCGGCGGTATCACCCTGCTGGGCATGCAGCTCGGCGAGATCGCCCCCGGCGGCACCGGATCCGGCCTCTACGGCATGCTGATCATGGCGATCATCGCGGTGTTCATCGCCGGTCTGATGGTCGGCCGCACCCCCGAGTACCTGGGCAAGAAGATCGGCACCCGCGAGATCAAGTTCGCGGCCCTGTACATCCTCATCACCCCCGCGCTGGCGCTGGTGTTCACCGCCGCCGCGATGGCCCTGCCCACCCCGGGCAACTCGATGACCAACTCCGGCGCGCACGGATTCTCCGAGATCCTCTACGCCTACACCTCGGGCGCCAACAACAACGGCTCGGCCTTCGCCGGTCTGAACGCGGACACGCAGTGGTTCAACACCACCATCGGGCTCGCGATGCTGCTGGGCCGCTTCCTGCCGATGGTGTTCGTCCTCGCGCTGGCGGGATCGCTCGCCGAGCAGAGGCCGGTGCCGGCCACGGCGGGCACGCTGCGCACCGAGAAGCCGCTGTTCACCGGTCTTCTGGTGGGCGCGATCCTGATCATCACCGGTCTGACCTACTTCCCGGCGCTGGCGCTGGGTCCGCTGGCCGAGGGGCTGGCGTCATGACCACTCGCACAGACAACCAAGAGGACGCCGTGTCCACGACTACTCCCACTCGGGCGCCGCACAGTGATGTGCCGACCGGCCACAAGGACGAAGGCAAGGTCGGCGCGGGTCTCTTCGACCCGAAGCAACTGCTGAAGTCGCTGCCGGACGCCTTCCGCAAGCTCGACCCGCGGACCATGGTCAAATCGCCCGTGATGTTCGTGGTGTGGATCGGCTCGGTCCTGACCACCGTCTTCTCCTTCAAGGACCCGGGCGACTGGTTCGGCTGGGCGATCAGCGCCTGGCTGTGGCTCACCGTCGTCTTCGCCAACCTGGCGGAGGCGGTGGCCGAGGGACGCGGCAAGGCCCAGGCCGACACCCTGCGCAAGGCCAAGACCGACACGGTCGCGCGCCGGCTGCTGAAGGACGGCCGGTCCGAGGAGCAGGTGCCGGGCACCGAACTGAAGATCGGTGACCTGGTCGTCTGCGAGGCCGGCGACATCATCCCCGGCGACGGTGACGTCGTCGAGGGCGTCGCGTCCGTCGACGAGTCGGCCATCACCGGCGAGTCGGCCCCGGTCATCCGCGAGTCCGGCGGCGACCGGTCGGCCGTCACCGGCGGCACGAAGGTCCTCTCCGACCGGATCGTCATCAGGATCACGACGAAGCCCGGCGAGACCTTCATCGACCGGATGATCGCCCTGGTCGAGGGCGCGGCCCGGCAGAAGACGCCCAACGAGATCGCGCTGAACATCCTGCTGGCCTCGCTGACGATCGTCTTCCTGCTGGCCTGTGCCACGCTGCCGCCGTTCGCGGACTACGCGGGCACGCACCTGACGATGGTCGTACTGGTGGCCCTGCTGGTCTGCCTGATCCCGACCACCATCGGCGCCCTGCTCTCCGCGATCGGCATCGCCGGCATGGACCGGCTCGTGCAGCGCAACGTGCTCGCCATGTCCGGACGTGCCGTCGAGGCCGCGGGTGACGTCTCCACCCTGCTGCTGGACAAGACCGGCACCATCACCCTGGGCAACCGGCAGGCCTCGGAGTTCGTCCCGGTGACGGGGACGACCGAGTCCGAGGTCGCCGACGCCGCCCAGCTCTCCTCGCTGGCCGACGAGACCCCCGAAGGCCGCTCGATCGTCGTCCTGGCGAAGGAGAAGTACGGGCTGCGCGAGCGCCACCAGGGCGAACTCTCGGGCGCCGAGTGGATCGCCTTCACCGCCCAGACCCGCATGTCCGGCGTCGACATCGACGGCCGCAAGATCCGCAAGGGCGCGGCCGGTTCGGTCATCACCTGGGTCAAGGAGCGGGACGGCGAGGTGTCGGCCGATGCGGACACCCTCTCCAACCGGATCTCCGAGGCGGGCGGCACCCCGCTGCTGGTGGCCGTCGAGGACGAGCGGGGAGCCCGGGTTCTCGGGGTCATCCACCTCAAGGACGTCGTCAAGGAGGGCATGCGGGAGCGGTTCGACGAGCTGCGCCGCATGGGCATCAAGACCGTCATGATCACGGGCGACAACCCGCTGACCGCCAAGGCGATCGCCGAGGAGGCGGGCGTCGACGACTTCCTCGCGGAGGCGACTCCCGAGGACAAGATGGCGCTCATCAAGCGGGAGCAGGCCGGCGGCAAGCTCGTCGCGATGACCGGCGACGGCACGAACGACGCCCCCGCGCTCGCCCAGGCCGACGTCGGCGTGGCCATGAACACCGGAACCTCGGCCGCCAAGGAGGCCGGGAACATGGTGGACCTGGACTCCAACCCCACCAAGCTCATCGAGATCGTCGAGATCGGCAAGCAACTGCTGATCACCCGGGGCGCGTTGACGACGTTCTCCATCGCCAACGATGTCGCGAAGTACTTCGCGATCATCCCGGCGCTGTTCGCGGCCGTCTACCCGGGCCTGGACAAGCTCAACATCATGCACCTGTCCTCGCCCGACTCCGCGATCCTCTCCGCGGTCATCTTCAACGCGCTCATCATCATCGCGCTGGTCCCGCTCTCCCTCAGGGGCGTCCAGTACCGGCCGGTCAGCGCCGACAAGCTGCTCCGCCGCAACCTCGGAATCTACGGACTCGGCGGCCTGGTCGCCCCGTTCATCGGCATCAAGCTCATCGACCTGCTCATCTCCCTCATCCCCGGAATCGGCTGATCTGCATGAACAACTCGGTTACCAACACGGCCCGGTTGCTGTGGGCCGGCCTGCGGGCGCTCCTCGTGCTCACCGTGCTGACGGGAGTGATCTACCCGCTCGCCGTCACCGGGGTCGCCCAAGGCCTGTTCGGCGGCAAGGCGAACGGCTCGGAGATCAAGGCGGACGGCAAGGTCGTCGGCTCGTCCCTGATCGGGCAGTCCTACAACCTGCCGCTGAAGAAGGGCCAGGAGACCCCGGAACCCGACCTGAAGTGGTTCCAGGGACGCCCCGCCAACGGTCTGGGGACGAACTCGGTCAACACGCAGTACAAACTGATCCTGTCCGGAGCCACCAACCGTTCCGGTGACAACGCCGACCTGATCAAGTGGGTCAAGGACGCCAAGGCCGCGGTCGTCAAGGACAACTCGGTGAACGGCTACACGGTGAAGCCTTCGGACGTGCCCGCCGACGCGGTCACCTCCTCCGGCTCCGGCCTCGACCCGGACATCTCGCCGGACTACGCCGACATCCAGGTCCACCGGATCGCCGAGAAGAACGGACTGTCGGTCGCCCAGGTGCAGAAGCTGGTCGACGAGCACACCGACGGCCGGAGCCTCGGCTTCATCGGCGAGCCCCGCGTCAACGTTCTCGAACTCAACATCGCGCTCAAGGAACTCGTGGCCAAGAGCTGATGGCCTTACCCGCGTTCCGCGGGAGTTGGCGGATCGGGAGGGCACACCCGTCCGTCAGCTCCCGCACTCATGAAGCCGGTGAAGTTCCGGCCCTCCGCACATTCAGGAAAGGCGCACTCCGATGACCCGAGTACTGGTGGTGGAGGACGATCCACAGCTCGTTCGGGCCCTCGTGATCAACCTGCAGGCACGCCGCTACGGCGTCGACCCGGCGCCCGACGGCACCACCGCGCTGCGCCTGGCCGCCGCCCGGCAGCCCGACGTGGTCCTGCTCGATCTGGGGCTGCCCGACATGGACGGCACGGACGTGATCAGGGCCCTGCGCGGCTGGACCCGCGTACCGATCCTGGTGCTGTCCGCGCGGCGGGCCTCCGACGAGAAGGTCGCCGCGCTCGACGCGGGCGCCGACGACTACATCACCAAGCCGTTCAGCATGGACGAACTGCTGGCCCGACTGCGTGCCGCCGTCCGCCGCACCGAGGACGCTCCGCTCGCTCCCGACACGACACTCGTCACGACGGACGGCTTCACCATCGACCTGCTCGCCAAGAAGGCCACACGCGGTGGAAACGACGTACGCCTCACCCCCACCGAATGGCATCTCCTGGAGATCCTGGTCACCAACCCCGGGCGGCTCGTCACGCAGAGGCACCTGTTGCAGGTGGTCTGGGGGGACTCGCAGAGCAACAAGACCAACTACCTGCGGGTCTACATGGCCCAGCTCCGCCGCAAACTCGAAGCCGACCCCGCCCACCCCCGGTACCTGATCACCGAGCCCGGTATGGGCTATCGCTTCGAGAACTGACTCCTCCTCCCGACCGACCCGGCCCCGGGCTCCACCCTCAGAGACGAAGAGACGAGAAGATGGCACGCGGCAAGCTTCGGATCTATCTCGGCGCGGCACCGGGCGTGGGCAAGACGTACTCGATGCTGTCCGAAGCCCACCGGCGCGTCGAGCGGGGGACCGACTGCGTGGTCGCCTTCGTGGAGCACCACAACCGGCCGCGTACCGAGGTGATGCTGCACGGTCTGGAACAGATCCCGCGCAGGGAACTGGAGTACCGCGGTGGTGTCTTCACCGAAATGGACGTGGACGCGGTGCTGGCCCGCCACCCCCAGGTGGCCCTGGTCGACGAGCTGCCGCACACGAACATCCCCGGCTCCCGCAACGCCAAGCGCTGGCAGGACGTGGAGGAACTGCTCGCCGCCGGCATCGACGTGATCTCGACCGCCAACATCCAGCATCTGGAGTCGCTGGGTGACGTCGTCGAGTCGATAACGGGTGTGCGGCAGCGTGAGACGGTCCCGGACGAGGTGGTGCGGCGGGCGGACCAGATCGAGCTGGTCGACATGTCGCCACCCGCGCTGCGCCGCCGGATGGCCCACGGCAACATCTACAAGCCCGACAAGGTCGACGCGGCTCTGTCCAACTACTTCCGGCCCGGCAACCTCACCGCTCTGCGCGAGCTGGCCCTGCTCTGGGTCGCCGACCGCGTCGACGAGTATCTGAACGAGTACCGCAGCGAGCACGAGGTCTCCAGGATCTGGGGCTCGCGTGAACGGATCGTCGTCGGACTCACCGGCGGCCCCGAGGGCCGGACGCTGATCCGCCGCGCCGTACGTCTCGCGGAGAAGGGAGCCGGCGGCGAGGTGCTCGCGGTCTACATCTCCCGGAGCGACGGCCTGAGCAGCGCCTCGCCCAAGGAACTGGCGGTCCAGCGATCCCTGGTCGAGGACCTCGGCGGCACCTTCCACCACGTCATCGGCGACGACGTTCCGACGGCGCTCCTCGACTTCGCGCGGGGTGCGAACGCCACACAGATCGTTCTCGGCGTGTCCCGTCGCCGGGGATGGCAGTACGTCTTCGGGCCGGGCGTCGGCTCCACGGTCGCCCGCGAGTCGGGGCCCGACCTCGACGTCCACCTCATCACCCATAACGAGGCGGGCAAGGGGCGCGGTCTGCCGGTGGCCCGGAGCGCGCGGCTCGGCCGTTCGCGGGTTGTCCGGGGCTGGCTGGTCGGTGTGGCCGGCCCGGCTCTCCTCACCTCGCTCCTCACCGGCGTCGCCCCTGAAGTCGGCCTGGCCAACGACATGTTGCTGTTCCTGGCGCTGACGGTGGCCGCGGCGCTGCTGGGCGGGCTGCTTCCCGCGCTGGCCTCCGCGGTGGTGGGCTCGCTGCTCCTGAACTGGTTCTTCACCCCGCCCGTCCACACCCTGACGATCGCCGACCCGAAGAACATCGTCGCCATCGCGATCTTCGTCGGCGTCGCCGTGTCGGTCGCCTCGGTCGTCGACCTCGCGGCACGGCGAACGCACCAGGCGGCCCGGCTGCGCGCCGAATCGGAGATCCTCTCCTTCCTCGCGGGCAGCGTGCTGCGCGGGGAGACCAGCCTGGAGGCGCTCCTGGAACGGGTCCGGGAGACATTCGCCATGGAGTCGGTGGCCCTGTTGGAGAGGGCCGGCGAAGTCGATCCCTGGACCTGCGCGGGAAGCGTGGGCTCGCGTGCCGCGGTCGAACGACCGGAAGACGCGGACGTGGACATGCCGATCGGAGACCGTATGGCGCTGGCGCTGTCCGGGCGGGTGCTGCCCGCAGAGGACCGGCGGCTGCTGGCGGCGTTCGCCGCACAGGCGGCCGTGGTGCTGGACCGCCGACGCCTCCGGTACGAAGCCGACCAGTCCCGGACGCTGGCCGAGGGCAACCGCATCCGCACCGCCCTGCTGGCAGCAGTCAGCCATGACCTGCGTACCCCGCTCGCCGGGATCAAGGCCGCCGTCTCGTCGCTGCGTTCGGACGACGTGGCCTGGTCGGAGGAGGACAAGGCGGAGCTGCTGGAAGGCATCGAGGAGGGCACGGACCGTCTCGACCACCTGGTGGGCAACCTGCTGGACATGTCCCGGCTGCAGACCGGCACGGTCGCTCCGCTGATCCGGGAGATCGACCTGGACGAGGTGGTCCCGATGGCACTCGGCGGCGTCCCCGAGGACGGTGTGGTCCTGGATATCCCGGAGAGCCTGCCGATGGTGGCCGTCGACTCCGGGCTGCTGGAGCGTGCCGTCGCCAATCTGGTCGAGAACGCGGTCAAGTACAGCCCCTCGGGTGAGCGGGTCCTGGTGGCCGCCAGTGCCATCGCCGACCGGGTGGAGGTACGGGTGGTGGACCGTGGCCCGGGTGTCCCCGACGAGGCCAAGGACCGGGTCTTCGAGCCGTTCCAGCGCTACGGCGACGCTCCGCACGGCGCCGGGGTCGGCCTGGGCCTCGCGGTGGCGCGGGGCTTCACCGAGGCGATGGGCGGCACCCTCGACGCCGAGGACACCCCCGGCGGTGGGCTCACCATGGTTCTCAGACTCCCCGTCGCGACCGGATTCCAGCCGGTTCGCCCGGACCTGCCGGCGACCGTCACCTCCTAGAGGAGCCGATGTCCCGTCGGCACGGGACCAAAGGCCCCGGCCGGCGCGGAACACCCCTTCCGCACCGCGCGGGCAATCGGGACAGCGGCTTCGGATCCTCAGTCCCGATGGCCGTCGGCCGGTGCCTTCAGCAGCCGGTCCAGCTCCTTCCCGGCCTCGTCGTACCCTGCGTCGCAGATCCGTTGCAGCTCGCGCAGGTCACCGGACGCGGCCGCGCGTCGAGTAAGCAGGAACCCGGCGCGCATGGATCCCTCGTCCAGCAGCTCGCTCAGCTCCCCGGTGTCACCGGCCGCGTCGGTGAGGTCGGCCAGCCGGTCCAACGCGGTCTCGTTTCCCTCATCGGCCAGCGCGCGCAGGGTAGCCCGATCGATGTTCATGTTCGCCATGACGCCATGCTGCACCCCTGCCCCAGGGGAAGGGTCAAGTGGGACGATGGTCAGGTGATCACCATCGGGCAGCTTGCCAGGTACGTCGGTGTGTCGATCAAGACCATCCGCGTCTATCACGACAAGGGGCTGCTCCCCGAGCCCGACCGCGACGCGTCCGGCTACCGGAGGTACGGCGCGAACGACGCCATCGACCTGATCAAGATCCGGACGCTCGCCGAAGCCGGCGTCCCCCTGGCCCGTATCCGGGACCTGAGATCAGCGAGCGACGAGGAGTTCCAGCAGGCACTGCGGGACATCGACGACGAGCTCACCGACCGTATCCGTGGCCTGGCGGCGACGCGGGGGCGCCTGCGCCGGCTCGCCTCCGGGCAGCCGGCCCCGCTGCCCACCGAGGTCGGCGCCCACCTGGAGGACCTGGCACGCTGGGGATTCACACCCCGGTGGGTGGACCTGCAACGAGACCTGTGGATCCTCGTGTTCGCCGCCCACCCGGACCGTGCGACCGCCCTGTTCCACGACCAGGCCGAGAGCCTGGCCCACCCGGCACTGCGACAGCTCTTCCTCGACTACGACCAGGCGCACGATCTCGACGCCGACGATCCCCGCATCGACGACCTCGCCCGTCGGATCACCGAGGCGAGTCAGGAGCGCTACGGCGCCGACGAACCACCCGGGGTGGAAGCGGCCTCCGAGATCCCCGCTCTCATCCAGTCCACGGTCAACGCCTCGTCCCCTGCCTGGCGGCGACTCGACACGCTGATCCGCGCGCGACTGGGCGTATGACACCGGGGGAGCGTCGTCGCCGGCCCCGCGGTGTCGTGCCGTACCGGCTGAGCCTGTGACGGGCCGGGAACTCAGCCGGTACGGGGTCACAGGAGCCCGTCCGCGATGGTGCCCAGGGACAGCGCCGGCAGGAAGTTGAGCAGCGCCAGGATGACGGCCGCGGCCGTGGCGAGGACGACGAAGTTGACGCCCTGGGCGCGCAGCGTGCCGACCGTGACGACGCCCGGCTGCTGCTTGGCGAGCCGCCCGGCCAGAGCCAGCACGGCGATCATCGGGAGGTACCGCCCCGCCAGCATCGCGACCACCATCAGGAGATTGTGGAAATCGGTGGCGCCGTTGAAGCCCGCCATCGCACTGCCGTTGCTGTTGGTGTTGCTGGTGTAGGCGTAGATCAGCTCCGTCAGGCCGTGCGCCCCCGGGTTGCCCATCGAGGTCCGCCAGGTTGGCGAAGATCACCGTCAGCCACAGCCAGCCGGTGATCAGCCAGCCGAAGAGACTGGGGTGGACCACCGCGATGCCCGTGGTCAGCGCGGCACCGACCTCGGTCACGAACATGACCGGGTTACGGAACAGGGCCACCGGATTCAGCTTGGTGAACGCCTGCGGGAGCGCGCGCCACAACTGTGTCGGATCGAGCATTCCGGCGCCGACCCGGCGCGGCGGCCGTTCGGTTCCGGGAGGAGGGGAGTCGGGCACGGGCGTGGGCAGAGTCCGGGCGGGGGCGGTCATCAGAACTTCTCCGGCTTGACCAGGGCGACGATCAGATAGGCGAGCACGGAGACGGCCACGATCAGGCCGACGCTGTTTTCGACGGTCATCGAGACCTCGTCCTCATGGGTGTAGGGGGCTGGTGCTGGGACCTTCGTGATCCCTCGGGCGGGCGTTCCGGGTGGTCGCTCGCCCCGCGGCCTCCGCCGGGCGAGAGCCACGGCGGAGGCCGGAACAGGAGCAGGGGGACTAGAGCCCGACGTCGCGGCGGTTCATGTCGTCCAGCGACTCGCGGCGTACGAGGACGCGGGCGATGCCGTCGGCGACCGCGACCACCGGGGGCCGGCCGACGAGGTTGTAACCGGACGCCATGGACAGGTGGTAGGCGCCGGCCGCGGGGACGGCCAGGAGATCGCCGGGGTGTACGTCGCCAGGGAGCGCCACCTCGTCCGCGAGGACGTCACCCGCCTCGCAGTGCCGGCCCACGACGGTGACGAGGCGGGGCGGGGCGCCGGACGCGCGGCCGATCAGCCGGGGCGCGTACCGCACTCCGTACAGCGCGGGCCTCGGGTTGTCGCTCATGCCGCCGTCGACGGCGACGAAGGTGTGCTCCCCGGTGCGTTTGACGGCGAGGACCCGGTAGACGGCGACGCCGGCGGGGCCGACGATCGCGCGCCCGGGTTCGAGGGTGAGCCGGGGCACGGGCAGCCCGGCGCGAGCACAGCCGTCCTCGAGTTCGGCGCGGACCCGGCCGGCGAGAACCCCGATGCTCAGGCTCTCCTCGCCGGGCCGGTAGGCGATGGCGTGGCCGCCGCCGATGTCGAGCTGAGGGAGGGCGATTCCGTGCTGGTCGCGGATCCGGGCCATCAGCCCGACCATGCGGCGCACGGCGGCGACGTACGGCTTCACGGAGGCGATCTGCGAGCCGATGTGGCAGTGCAGGCCGACGAGTTCGAGGTGCGGTTGGTCGAGTATCCGGGTGACGGCGTGCTGCGCGGACCCGTCCGTGATGGACAGCCCGAACTTCTGGTCGTCGGTGCCGGTGCGCACCTTGACATGCCCGCCGGCGGCGATGCCGGGCACCACCCGCACCAGGACCTTCTGGCGGCTGCCGGCGGGTGTGATCGCCGCCAGTCGGGCGATCTCCGAGGTGCTGTCCACGACGATGCGTCCGACACCGAGCCGGAGGGCCGCGTGGAGGTCCTCGGGGCTCTTGGCGTTGCCGTGCAGCACGATCTTCTCCGGCGGGAAGCCGGTGGTGACGGCGAGCGCGAGTTCCCCGGCGGAGCAGACGTCGAGGCCGAGCCCCTCCTCCTGAACCCAGTGCGCCATCGCCCGGGACAGGAACGCCTTCGCCGCGTACACGATGTCGGCCTCGGGGAGCGCCGTGCGGTACGCGCGGCAGCGCTCACGGACCTCCTGCTCGTCGAGGACGTACACGGGGGTGCCGAACCGGTCGGCGGCCTCGGCGAGGGAGACACCGCCGACGGAGACGTCGCCGTGGGGTTCGGGGCGGGTGGAGCGGGGCCAGACGGACAGGCCGTCGGCGTCTCTGTCGTCGGCACGGGCGGCGGTGCCCAGCGGGCGAGGCAGTTCCCGAAAGGGCAGTTCCCGAAGAGGGACGTCCTGGATGGACATGGTGTCTCCTCAGCCGATCAGCGGGTTCAGGCACGCGGCGACGGCGGCGCCGGTCACCCTGGGGGCGCCGGCGTGCTCGGGATGCCAGCGGTGCCAGGAGTTCTCGCGCTCACGGAACGTGGCCGTGGTGCGGCTGGCCGCGGGGGCGGAGAACTGCGGGTCGACGGTGAGGACCGTGACGCCCAGGGGCGCGGCGAGCGCGCGCAGCGCGGGTTCGGAGAGTCTGACGCAGGCCTGCTCGGTGCCCAGCGTGGCGGTGAGTTTCGCCCGTGAGGTGAAGGCGACGGCCGTACGGCCGCCCAGGGGGGTGCGGAAGAACCTGGCCGTACAGCCTGAGGGCCCCGACCGGACGGGGACGAAGAGAGGTCCGGCCGGGAAGCGTTCAGAGGGCTCGGGGTCCTCGGGATACTCGACTGGAGACATGGTGCTGCTCCTGGAGGAAGGCGACGTGTGTGCCCGGTCGGATCGGCCGGGCACTACGACGAAGCTATGCCCGCCCCACCAGGGCCTGGCCCCCTCGCTGACGGATGCTTGACGCGAAGTCCGGTACCCATAACGCGCTGCTGACGGCTGCGGGGACACCTGGTCGGCGCGGCGGGAGCGTCATCGGCGGAAGTGGTGCCGCGGTCGGCTCCGGGAGATGACGGGCAGGTCGGAGCGGTGAGGTGAGGGAGCGTGTGGAAGGGGCGATCCGGACGCCGCGCACGGAGCGCCGAGGCGCCACTGCCCGGCAGCGGATCCGCCGTGGTGGCCCGCGGCACGGGCGGATCGACCGCCGGACCTGCCGGCCGCGGCTCTGGCCGGTGTTCGGCGCTGCCCGTGCCCGCCTCCTGCGCGTCGGGCGTTCGCCTGACACAGGAACGGCGGGCACGGGTCACCGGCAGTGAGAACACGGGGCACCGGCAGTGAGAACGGGACATCTCGCATGCGAACCCGTCTCGCCCGAGCGGTCGGTCAGCCCACCGTCCACTTCTGGTTGGCGCCGCCGCCGCACGTCCAGATCTGCAGGCGGGTGCCGTTGGCCGAGTTGTTGCCCGTGACGTCCAGGCATTTGTTCGCCTGCGGATTCACGAGGTCGTGAGCCGCGGTGACCGTCCATTTCTGGTTTGGTCCGCCGGTGCAGTCCCAGAGCTGGACCGTCGAGCCGTCCGCCGTGCCGTTGCCCGTGACGTCCAGGCACTTGCCGAGCGCGCGGATCGTGCCGTCGGCGGACACCGTCCACTGCTGGGCGCCCGTTCCGTTGCAGTCGTAGAGCTGTACGGGCGTTCCGTTGGCGGAGTTGGCGGCGGCCACGTCCACGCACTTGCCCGCGAGGCCCTTGATCGGGCCGCTGGTGCCGCCCGAGCTGTCGCTCGTGGTCACCTTCACCTCGTCGACGACGAGTTGCTGCGGGAAGGAGGTGGAGCCGTCGGGGTCGCCCGGCCAGTATCCGCCGACCGCGAGGTTCAGGATCAGGAAGAACGGCTTGTTGAACACCCAGGTGTTGCCGCCGAGATCGGCGGGTGTGCGCCGCTGGTAGACCGTGCCGTCCACCGACCAGGTGATCGAGTTGGGCGCCCAGTCGACCGCGAAGGTGTGGAAGGCGTCCGCGAAGGCCTGGCCGTTCGGGAGGGAGTAACCGGCGCCGATACCGGCGGAGCCGGAGTACCCGGGACCGTGGATGGTGCCGTGCACGGTGGACGGCTCGAAGCCGACGTTCTCCATGACGTCGATCTCGCCGGAGTTCGGCCAGCCGACCTGCCCGATGTCGCTGCCCAGCATCCAGAACGCCGGCCACATGCCCTGCCCGCGCGGGATCTTCATCCGGGCCTCGACATGACCGTACGTCGACGTGAACTTCCCGGAGGTGTTCATCCGGGCCGACGTGTACTGGCAGGTGCCGTACCAGCACTGGTAGTTGGCCGGATTCTCCTTGCGGGCCGTGATCACCAGATGGCCCTGGCCGTCCAGTGCGGCGTTCTTGTTGCCCGACGTGTAGTACTGCCGCTCGTGGTTGTTGACGTTGTCGCCGGTCTCCAGCTGCCACTTGGAGGAGTCGACGGCCGAACCGGCGGCACCGTCGAAGGTGTCCTGGAACGTCACGGCCGCCGCGGCGGCCGCCGGACCCGCGTGGGCGGGAGCGGCGACGGCCGAGGCGGAGGCGACGAGCGCGGCGGACAGCGCGGCGAACAGACATCGGCGGAGCAGGCGTGGGGAGTCCATGACTCTCATTTCCGTACGGCCGCCCGTGACGGGTGAGCCGACTGAGGTGGGGGGTCAGTGGTGGGGGGATCCATGCTTCGCCTCTTGATTTAAGGAGTGAGGAAACGAGGTGTCAATACTCTGGTACGGACCAGCAGTTGACGTCGGCTCAGCCGCGAGCTCAGGCGCGAGCTCAGGCGCGAGAGCGCTTCCTGGGGTGAACGGCCCGGCCGAGCCGTCGGCCCAGGAGGAGGTAACCCACCAGCGCTCCGGTGGTGTTGAGGATGACGTCGTCGACGTCGAAGGAGCGGCCGGTGATGAGTGCTCCCTGGACGAGCTCGACCAGGAGCATGACCGCCGCTGTGAGCGCGATGACGCGCAGGATGCCGCGGGTCTTCGGGAACACCACCGGCATCAACACGCCGAAGGGCACCCCGAGCAGGAGGTTCCCGCCGATCTGCTTGACGGCGTCGCGCAGCTCGGGCTGGTCGAGATAGGCCCGCAGCGAGGCTCCGGGGTGAAGATTGTTGTGGATCAGCGCCGTGGACGCCGGTGAGGGCTCCAGTGTCAGCCGGGCCAGTACGACGGCGAACGCCACCATGGCCGCGAACGCGATCAGCATGGCCAGCAGCCGGAAGGGCAGTGCCAGGGCCCGGGTCTCCCGCTCCGGCGCCGGAGCCGGGGTCCGCTGAGGTGTCCTGCGGCCGAGGAAGGGCCACGACCTCTTGTCCGGCTTGTTCCGGCCCGTCTTCGAGGCCGTCCTGCCCCGGTCGGCCTTCGACGCCGACTTGCCTCGCCCGGCCTTCGGCACGGGCTTTCCCCGGTCCGATTCCGACTTCGGTGCCGGCTTCCCCCGGCCGGCCTTCGCGGCACGAGCGCGCAACGCGGTGCGGACCATGAGACCCTCCCCTTTTCAACCGCCCTCTGGTGCAGCCCGCTTACCCCGGGAGGGGCCGACAATGCCCGGCGTCTCGGCCCGAGGGAGGACTTTGGGACAAAGGGGCGGAGGACCTCGGCCGCGACGGACGCCGGCGCCGGTGCGGGGTGTGCCCGCCCCGGCGCCGACCGATGCCGGCGCCGCCCGGACTCAGGTCCCGTAGGTGACCGTCACGTCCGTGAAGCCGAGCGAGCGCAGCAGGCCCTCGAGCATGCTGGTGGTGTTCTCCTCGGCCCGTGCGGTGAGGCGGCTGTCCTTCGCGGCCTTGCCGATGTGCTGGGCCGCGAGGCGCTGCACGGCCCGCTCGTCGTTCGGGTTGTCCGAGAAGACGTCACCGAGCCGGTCGAACAGACCGCGCTGTTTCGAGACGGCGTAGGAGTGGTCGGGATCGAGGGCGGGTTTGCCGAGTGCCGCGTGCGGCAGTCGGAGCGTGGCCGACGTACGGTCGCCGTTGACCGTCACGTCCTTCTGGCCGATGCGCCCGAGATCGACATAGGCGTCGACGGTGCCGGCTCCCACGTACAGCGTGCGGGTGCCGCGGATCGCGTCGGGCAGGTACTTCGCGTCCTTCTCCAGGTCCACGACCACCTGGAAGTTGCCCGACGCGGCGTCGTAACGGCTCATGTCCTGGATGGACTTGAGCAGCGTGGGGCCCGAGTTGTCATGGGTCTCCGTGCCGAACACATCGCGCAGCCCCGGCAGAACGGCCAGCCGCAGCCCGGCGAACAGCACCACGAGCACCAGCACGAAGGCGGAGACCACCTTCGCCCAGCCGGGCATGCGTTTGATGGACGTCGTCATGTCGACTGTCCTCCTTTCGCCTGTCCGTGTACCCCCCAAGCCCCCTGACAGGCCGCCGGGTTGGTCCCCGGATCGCGTGGCGGAGGCGCGCGGCGCTGTCGCCCGGGGCCGGGTGGGCGGATGGTGCGGCGGACGGGACGGGACGGCCCGGACGGCCGAGACGCCGGTGGCCGGCCACAACCCCCCGGCCGCTGCCCGGCCCCAGCCCCCCGGCCGCTGCCCGGACATCGTTCGCCCGGCGGCGCGTGGCCCGTGCCCTTCGCGCGGGGCGCCCTCGTGCGGTGCCCCCGTACGGCCTCGCCGCCGGGGAGGGTCCGTGGCCTGCACGGCACCCCGCGAGCCGATCCGCAACCGGAAAGTCCCCGGTCGAAGGCCCGAAAGGTGGCCAGTAGCATGAGGTGCGCACTCCGGGCGATCTTGTGCCCGGCGACGCAATCCGGTTCGACCATGCGAGGAGCGGACGTGCGTGACATCGCCGTGTTCAGCGGTAGTGCCCATCCAGAGCTCGCGGCCGAGCTCTGCGCCCACCTCGGTGTGCCCCTCAGCCCGACCCGTGTCAGCCGGTTCGCCAACGACTGCCTCGAGGTGCAGCTCCAGGCCAACTGCCGCGAGCGTGATGTCTTCCTGGTGCAGCCCCTCGTCACTCCGGTGCAGGAACACCTGGTCGAACTGCTGATGATGTGCGACGCGGCGCGCGGTGCCTCTGCCGGGCGGATCACCGTGGTCATGCCGCACTATTCGTACGCGCGTTCGGACAAGAAGGACATGCCGCGGATCTCCCTCGGTGGCCGGCTCGTGGCGGACCTGCTGGTGGCGGCCGGGGCGAGCCGGGTCCTCGCGATGACACTGCACTCCCCGCAGGTGCACGGCTTCTTCTCGGTCCCCGTCGATCATCTGCACGCCCTGCGGGAGCTCGCCGCGCACTTCCGGTCCAACGACCTGTCGCGTACGACGGTGGTCTCGCCCGACCTCGGCAACGCGAAGGAGGCCGCCGCGTTCGCGCGGCTGATCGGCGCCCAGGTGGCCGCCGGTGCCAAGCAGCGGTTCGCCGACGACCGGGTGAGCATCTCCTCGGTCATCGGCGAGATCGCCGGGCGCGATGTCATCGTGCTGGACGACGAGATAGCCAAGGGCAGCACCGTTCTCGAACTCCTGGACCGGCTCCGAGAGTTGGGGCCGAAGTCGATCCGGGTCGCCTGCACCCACGGACTGTTCGCGGCGGGAGCGCTCAAGCGGCTCAGCGAACAGCCCGACGTACTGGAGATCGTCTGCACGAACACCGTGCCGGTCCCGGTCGAGGAGCACACCGAAAAGCTGAGCGTCCTGTCCATCGCCCCGGCGCTCGCCGAGGCGGTCCGGCGCATTCACAACGGTGAGTCCGTCAGCGCTCTGTTCGACGCGCCCCGGAACCAATAGACAGGAGGGAGCGGACCTTCCCTCCCCATGGCAGTCTCGGTCACCGAGAGCGGCCGCCAGGTGGTACGTGCGCCGCACGCGGAGTGGGGCCGCCCGGATGCACTCCGGGCG